>CAMVNW010000013.1 GCA_947168965.1 uncultured Caryophanales bacterium | reverse complement strand
TTGTTGATTTTAGACATAAGTTATCTAATGATGATATAATGATGTATAACTTTTTGAAGTATTATAAATTGCCTGTTGTTATAGTAGCGACTAAAACTGATAAGATAGGTGTTACTTTACAACAAAAGCAAAGAAATATTTTACTTAGTGATTTGGATTTAGTTGTAGGGGACGAGTTTGTTATGTTCTCAAATGTAACTAAACTAGGTAAAAGTGAAATTGTTGGTAAAATAGAAAGAACTATTTAATTTTTATCTCATTAAATTATTATTTTCATAAAATATCTTGGGTGAAAGTTATGAAAATTGATTTTGATGATAATAATTTAATAGTTTTTTTAAATAATAAAAGGGTTGAGGGCGTAGATTTTTTTGATAGTATGCAAGTGGAAAACTATTTTAGAAATTTGTTTTTAAAGTTAAATGATTACGGTTATGAACTTAGTGGTAGTTATAGTATTTCTGTTTTTATTGATGAAAAATGTGGCGTTATACTTGAAATAAGTGAAAATGATATTGAATATTTTGATTGTTATGATGTTGATATGGATATTACTATTTCTAAGTATAAAAATTTTATTTATAAGTTGAATCATTTTATTAATAAGATTGATGGTAATATTTATTGTTATGATGGAAACTTTTATTTTGATCCTGATTATAATGATTTTATTTCATATGGTTTATTAATAGAAAATTGTGAAATTGTTTATGGTAAAAAGTGTTTTGATATAAAAAAAATGGGTGAGAAAATTAGTTATTGTTGCTAAAATACGTTAAACAATGTATAATTATCTTGGTGGTATTATGAGACTTAGAAATGTTAAGGGCGCAAAAGATGTTATTGAAAAGTCTGATTATATTATAAATAATTATTATGATTATAAAGGGAAATTTAATTTATTATTTAATAATGATAATCCTATTCATATTGAAATTGGTATGGGTAAGGGTGATTTTATTATTGGTATGGCTTTGAATAATCCTTCAATAAATTTTATTGGTATTGAAAAGTTTGATAGTGTTTTGGTAAGAGCTGTTCAAAAACTTGAAGGACAAAATATTCCTAATTTACGCTTGATTAGAATGGATGCTTTGGATATTGATAATGTTTTTTTTAAGGAAGTTGAATGTCTTTATTTAAATTTTTCAGATCCATGGCCTAAAGAAAGACATGCTAGAAGAAGATTAACAAGTGATGTTTTTTTATCTAAGTATGATTCTATTTTCAGGGATTTATGTAATATAGTTATGAAAACTGATAATAGAAAGTTATTTGAATATTCTATTATGTCTTTTAATAACTATGGGTATTCAATTGATATGTTATCTCTTGATTTATATAATGATGATTTGACTGGAAATGTTCAGACTGAGTATGAAAAAAAATTTGTTGAAAAGGGTAACGTTATATATAAAATTAGTGTACATAAGTAGACATGTAAAGTTATAAAAAAAAATTAATTTTGTTTTGTTTTTTTTTAAAATTTGTTATAATTTAGAAGAGTAGGTGAATCATGAAAAAATTGGTTTCATTTCTATTAGTTATATTTGTATTTATATTTTTAGCAACAGGATGTACTTTTACTAGGATTAATACAACTGAAATAGATAATATTGTTGATATTGTTTTATCTAAGGATAATAGTTTGTATAATCATATTGGTAAAGGTTATAAGTATTATATTCCTAGGGGTGTTATTTATATTGATACAATCGAATTTAATGATAAGCTATACTCTAATGGAAATTATTATTATTTATATATTGATGCGATAAGTTATTATTATAATAAAGAGCATAAATATGTTAAAAGTGACAATTCGTATTATTATAAAGATTTTGTTGTTAATGATAAAAAAGGATATATAGATATTAAAAAAGTTGATGATAAGTATTTAATTGATTTTATGTTTAATTATGCTCATATTGAGTCTTTAGTTTCTGAAGAAGACATAAATGAGGTTATATTAAATAGTTCATATATATTATCGACTGTTAAGTTTAATAACAAGGTAATTAAGATTATGCTTAATGAGGATTATTTTAAATATAAAGAGGAAAAGTTCCAATTATTTGAGAATACAGATAAAGATGATAATTTTTTGGAGTACAATGAATAGGATGGTGAAATTATGGGACTAATGGATAAATTACGTGATATGTTTACAGAAGAAGTAGAAGTTGATGAAGAAGAACCTATTAAAAAAGAGGTAATTCAAGTGGAGATTCCTGCACCTCAACAAAAGGTTGAAGAACCTGTTGTTGAACCAGAGGTTAAAGAGGAAAAGGTTTCTGCACCAATATTTTTTGATGATAATGATTTTGCTAATTTGGAGCCACCTAAGAAGGTTGAGAAACCTATTAAGAAGGTTATGGGTTATAATAAATCAAAGAAAGAAGAAAATGATAAGCAAGAAAAAAAGGTTTTTAAACCAACTCCAATTATTTCTCCTGTCTATGGAGTTTTAGATAAAAATTATCATAAAGAAGATATTAAACAGAAGAATAATTATTCAAGTAGTGCATATTATAATCATAAGGATGTTAGTATTGATGATATTCGTAAGAAGGCATATGGAACTTTACAAGATGATTTGGAAGTTACTTTATTTGGTGAGCCTGAAGAAGTTAAAGTTGATACTGAATCAAGTATCGATATGTTTGATGAACTTTTAGATGATTCTAACAGTGTAAAAAATGAAACAGTTGATGATAGTGATTTATTTAATTTAATTGATTCAATGTACGAAAAAGAGGATGATAATAATGGAAACAGCTAGTCAATTATTACCTATTATATTGTATACTTTATTAAGTATTTTAGTTGTAGTTGTTATTGTATTTGTTTATAAGTTGACTATAACTCTTGATAAGGCTAATACTTTAATTGATGATGTTTATATAAAGGTTAAAAAATTGGATAATCTTTTTGAAATTATCGATAGAAGTGCTGATACTATTAATGTTGTTACTAATAAGGTATCAGATGGAATTTTGAATTTTGTTTTAAAAATTTTTAAGAAAAGGAAGGATGACGATTATGAGTAAGAAAAGTGGATTAGGTAAATTTTTAGTTGGTGCTGGAATAGGCGCTGGAATAGGTTTATTATTTGCTCCTAAAAAAGGTAGTGAAACAAGACGTGATTTAAAGAAAAAAATGGACGATTTAGTTGATAAGGCTCGTGGTATTGATATAGATGAGGTTAGAGATAATATCGAAGCTAAGATTGTAGAAATTAAAGACGAGTTAGCTGATTTAGACAAAGAAAAAGTTTTAAAAATAGCTAAAAAGAAGGCTAAACAAGTTCAAGATATGGCTGAAGAATTAGTACAATATGCTGTTGATAAAGGTACTCCTGTTTTAGAAAGTTCTGCAGAAGCTGTAAGACAAAAGGCTATTGATGTTACTAAAGAGGTTTTGAAAAAGTTAGAAAAAGAAGAAAAATAGAACTTGTAATAAGTTCTGTTTTTTGTATTTATTTATTTATTTTATTAATGTATAATTTATAGCAGAAAGAGGTATTATATGATAATAGGTTCACATGTTTCGTTTAATAAGAATAATCAGTTACTTGGAAGTGTTAAGGAATGTATTTCTTATGGAGCAAATACTTTTATGTTTTATACTGGTGCTCCACAAAATACTAGGAGAATTCCTATTGAAAGTAAATATACTGAGGAAGCTTTTTCTTTGATGAAAGAGAATAATATTGATCCGGTAAATGTTATTGTTCATGCTCCTTATATAGTTAATTTAGCTAATGAAAATAATTTTACTTTTTCTATTAGTTTTTTAAAAGATGAAATTAAGAGGGTGGAAGAGTTAGGTTTTGATAAGGTTGTTCTTCACCCTGGTAGTCATGTAGGAATTGGTTCTTCAAAGGCAATTGAAAATATTGTTTATTGTTTGAATCAAGTTTTAGTTGATACTCCTGTAAAAATTTTATTAGAAACAATGGCTGGTAAGGGAACTGAAGTTGGAGTAAATTTTAATGAGATTAAAGAGATTATTGATGGTGTTTCTAATAAACAAAATATTGGTGTATGTCTTGATACTTGTCATATTCATGATGCTGGTTATGATGTGAGTGATTTTGATTCTGTTTTAGCTGAATTCGACAAAATTATTGGATTGGATAAGCTATTATGTATTCATATAAATGATAGTAAGAATCCTATTGGAGCTCATAAGGATAGACATGAGAATATTGGATATGGTCATATAGGTTTTGATAATCTTATTAATATTATTTATAATGATAAAATAAAAGATGTTCCTAAAATATTGGAAACACCTTATGTTAAAGATGATGTTGATTCATATCCTCCATATAAATTTGAAATTGAAATGATTAAAAATAAAAAATTTGATGATAATTTATATAGGAATGTTATTGATTTTTATAAGTAGTTTTCATATTTGTTTTTAAATTCTATGTAAAGATTTTCGATTTTTTGATAGTTTAAGTTGTTTAATTTTGTTTTAAGATTATCAAGTATTGGTCTAGGATTTCCATATATTATTGTTCTCCAGTCTTTTTTTACATGGTTTTCTATTATTTTTAATTCTTCTTCTTTTAATTCTATTCCATGTTTTTTTGCAAATTCATCTATGTCGTTTGTTGTTATTCTTGATATATAGTTTTTTATTAAGAATTCATTCATTATATCACCCATACATTATATTCATTTAATTATAAATAATTAATAAACTTTATTGGAGGTATTTTATGTTTGGTATATTAAATATTAATTTTTCAATTATTGATTTTGGTATTTGTTTTTATGAGATTAAAAAGTAATTCTAAAAGATATAAAATTAAGTTTAGTAAAAAGAATAATATTGAAAAGAAACAAAATCAAATTGAAAAAAGATATAAAGTTTTAGTTGGATTAATATTTATATTACTTAGTGTTCTATTAGGGTATTTATTTTATGTACAGATAATTAAAAATAGTTTTTTCAAGGATAAAGTTATGCTTGCTACTATAAAGGTTGTCGAGGGTGATAGTGCTCCACGTGGAAGAATTTATGATAGAAATGGAAAGTTGATTGTTGATAATATTGCTGTTAAGACTATTACTTATAAGAAGGATGGATTAAGTACTAGTGAGGAAATTTCTCTTGCTTATAAGGTTGCTTCTTTGATTGATGTTAATTATAGTAAGTTAAGTGATGATGATTTAAGATCTTTTTGGGTAAAAAATAATTCTGTTGAGGCTAGTAGTTTTATTACTGATCAAGAATATACTGAGTTGGATGAGAGAAAAATTGATAGTGATACTATTGAAAAATATAAGTTAGAGAGAGTTCCAAAAGAATATTTAGATAATTATAAGGAAATTGATAGGGAAGCTGCTTATATTTATAAACTTATGAATACTGGTTATTATTATACTGATAAAATAATTAAGAAAGATAATGTTACTGATTTAGAGTATGCTGTTATTGCTGAGAATTTGGAAAATCTTCCTGGATTTAATATTAAATTAGATTGGGAACGTGAGTATTTGTATGGTAATACTTTTAAAACTATTTTGGGTACTGTTTCTTCTAGTGAAAGTGGTCTTCCATATGAACTTAAGGGTTATTATTTAAATAAAGGTTATTCTTTGAATGATAGAGTTGGTACTAGTTATTTAGAGTATCAATACGAGGATGTTTTAAAGGGTAAGAAGAATAAATATCAGGTTATAAATGGAAAGTATGTTTTATTAGAAGAGGGAAGTCGTGGTAATGATATTAAATTAACAATTGATATAGATTTACAATCTGAAGTTGAAAAAATATTGGAAGAGGAGTTATTAGCAACAAAGAGTGAGCCTAATACTAAGTATTATAATAAGTCTTTTGTTATAATTAGTGATCCTAATACTGGTGAAATTTTAGCTATGGCTGGTAAACAAATTGTTTTATCTGGTGATGGATATAAGTTTTATGATTATACTCCTGGTATTACAACGACTCCTGTTGTTGTTGGAAGTGTTGTAAAGGGCGCTAGTCATATTGTTGGATATAATACAGGTAGTCTATCTATTGGCGAGATTAGGGATGATAGTTGTTTAAAAATTGCTGCTACTCCTTTAAAATGTTCATGGAAATATTTAGGTGTACTTGATGATATTAGTGCTTTACAGTATTCTTCTAATACTTATCAGTATAATACTTCTATTAATGTTGCTCATGGAAATTATGTTTATGATGGACCACTTGTTATTGATACTAATGCTTTTAATATATATCGTGATACTTTTGGTCAGTTTGGATTAGGTGTTTCTACTGGTATTGATTTACCTGTTGAAAGTTTGGGTTATAAGGGTGATAGCGAATTACCTGGGCATTTATTTGATTTTTCAATTGGTCAATATGATACTTATACACCTATACAGTTATCTCAATATATTAATACGATTGCTAATGGTGGTAAAAGGGTAAAACCTTATTTACTTAAGTCTGTTTATAGTCCTACTAAGGATGGTTTAACTAATAAGATAAGTGAAACTGAGGTTACTGTTTTAAATACTGTTCAAACTGAGGATAAATATTTGGAACGTGTTAAGTTAGGTTTTAGGCGTGTTCTTGATTCAGGTACTGGATATGGTTATATTGATTTAGCTTACAAACCTGCTGGGAAGACTGGGACAAGTGAAAGTTTTATTGATACTGATGATGATGGGGTAGTTGATACTGAAACTTTAACTAATACTTTTGTTGCTTATGCTCCTTATGATAATCCTCGTGTTAGTTTTACTGTAATTTCTCCAGATATTTATTATGACGTGAATGGTTCTACTTACCAAAGTAATGTAAATAAGAGAATTGTTAGTAGAGTTTCAAAAAAATACTTTGATTTTTATAAATAATCTGTTATAATATGGTAGATGTTTCAAAAAGGAGGGATTATTGTGGCAAAAAAAGGAGAAGCAAGAGAAAGAATTACTTTAGCTTGTACTGAGTGTAAAGAAAAAAATTATCGTACTGAAAAAAATAAGAAAAATACTACTGATCGTTTAGAATTAAATAAATATTGTAGTAAATGTGGAAAAACTACTAAACATAAAGAAGAAAAATAATTTAGGAGGACATTATGTTTAACATTAATGACATTAAGAATGGTATTACTTTCTTATTTGAGGGTAATATATATACTGTTATTGAATTTCAACATGTTAAACCAGGAAAGGGAGCTGCTTTTGTTAAGGCAAAAATAAGAAATTTAAGAACTGGTTCAATTGTTGAAAAAACTTTTAATACAAGTATTAAATTGGAAAAGGCCATGATTACTAAACAAAATATGCAGTATCTTTATAATACTGGTGATGTTTATTATTTTATGAACATGGAAACTTATGAACAAATTGAATTAACTAAGGACCAAATAGGTGATGACGCTAATTATTTAATTGAAAATTTAAGTGTTAATATTACTTTCTATGAAGGTGAAATGTTAGGTATGGAATTACCTGAAAAAATTACATATACTGTAACTAATACTGAACCTGCTGTAAAGGGTAATACTACAAATAATGCTTTAAAAGAAGCATATATGGAAAATGGTTTAATGGTTAAGGTTCCATTATTTATAGAGCAAGGAGAACAAATCGTTGTTTCTACAAAAGATGGAAAATATGATTCAAGAGCTTAATTTTTAGTTCTTTTAAGATTTTTATTGACAAAATTACAATTTATTTGTATAATCATTAAGAAACCGAGAAAAAGGAAAGAAGATATTCATCTCACCCGATTGCTGAAGTAATGGGTTAAAGGCCAATAATTATGTTTTTATAATTTTTTGCGTGCTTTTAGTGAATGTCTTTGCATTCACTTTTTTAGTGGTTAATGTGCTAAAATTTTGGAGGTGTTTAGTATAAGCAAGGAAAGAGATTTGTTTGTTAATGAACAAATACGTGCAAAAGAAGTAATGGTAATTGGTCCAAATGGTGAGCAATTAGGTGTAAAACCTATTAAAGATGCTTTGACTTTGGCTAATTATGCTGGTTTTGATTTGGTTTTGATTAATCAGAATTCTAATCCACAAGTTTGTAAAATTATGGATTATAATAAGTTTAAGTATGAAAATAAGAAGAGACAAAAGGAAAATTTAAAGAAGCAAAGGGAAGCTAATTTAGAGATGAAAGAATATCGTTTGTCTGTTACTATTGATGTTCATGATTTTAATACTCGTGTTAATAATTCACGTAAGTATTTAGAAAAGGGACATAAGATTAAGGTTTCTATACGTTTTAAGGGTAGAGAAATGGCTCATACTGATTTAGGTAAAGACGTATTACTTCGTTTTGCGGATGCTTTAGGTGAGGTATCTAGTGTTGAGTCTCAACCAACATTAGATGGACGTGTAATGGTTATGATACTAGCACCTAAGAAAGAAAAATAGGAGGATATTTATGGCAAAGAAAACACAAAGAACTCATAAAGGTACTGCTAAGGTTTGTAATGTAAGACCTGGTGGAACTGTTAAAATAGGACATCCTGGTACAAGACATAATACAGGTAAGAAGAATGCTGCTTCTAATAGAACTGGTAGAAGTGCTTCATTATTGAGTAAAGCAGATTACAACAGATTAAAAGATGTTATTAAATAATTAAGGAGGATTAAATATGGCAAGAGTTAAAGGCGGAACTATACATCGTGCTCGTCGTAAAAAAGTAATGGATAGAGCAAAAGGATATTTTGGAAGTAAACACAGATTATATAAGAGTGCTAAAGAACAAGTAATGCATTCTGGTAAATATGCATATAGAGATAGAAGACAAAAGAAAAGAGATTTCAGAAAATTATGGATTACTAGAATTAATGCTGCATGTCGTATGAATGATATCAGTTATTCTAAATTTATTAATGGTTTAAATATAGCTGGTGTTGTTATTAACCGTAAAATGTTAGCTGAAATAGCAATCGATAGTCCTGAAACATTTGCTAATTTAGTTAAAATGGCTAAAGATGCATTAGAAAATGGTGTTAAGGAAGAAAAAACTGCTAAAAAAGAAACAGTTAAGAAAGAAACAAAGAAATCAGAAAAAAAAGATATCTCTAGTATGACTGTTGCTGAATTAAGAGCAATGGCTAAAGATAAAGGTGTTGAAGGATATTCTACAATGAAAAAAGCTGAATTGATTGATGCTTTAAAATAGTACTTTACATAAAGTACTTTTTTTTGTATAATTAAATACAGAATAGGAGAGTATTTTATGAAGAAAAATGGATTTACATTAATTGAGTTATTAGCAATCATAGTAATACTAGCTATTATTGCGGTAATAACAGTACCAATTATATTAAATATAATTGAAAGTTCTAAAAAAGGAGCTATAAAAGATTCAGCATATGGATATAAAGATAGTGTTAATAAGTGGTATGTATCTAAACTAACAGAAGACCCTAATTATGTATTAAATGATGGTACATATTCAGTAAGTGAATTAGGAGCAACTGTAGAAGGAAAACAACCAGGTTCTAATTCATGGGTAACAATTAGTAAAACTAATGTAACAGATGGATGTTTACAATTTGATGAATACAAAGTAGAAATAACAAATGGAGAAGTTGGAGAAGCAAGTGTTGGAGAATGTGAAGAACCTGTTCCATGTCCAGGACCAGAGTGCGTATATATGTATTCTACTGATAGATTATATTTTGGAATTGATACAGGACATGGTTTGACAATACTATCAGATGAAACACTGTATAAAAAAAATTATTCTGATATAGTAAATCAAATTGGAAAAAGTTTTTTTCTTGGTTTGACATTGACTAATACTAAACAAATAGATCGAGCTTTCTCTTGTGGTATTCATTCTAACGGAACTGTATTTTGCATTGAAGCAAAAGGTTCAGAATTTCATAAACATAAGGAATTATTAAATGGTACGAGTTTGTGGAATGGTTCATGCACAGATGGAGGTTATAATTTTAATTGTGGTTCAAATGAAACGTTATATGCAAGTTCAAATGGTGGTAATAATGTAGTTGTTGGAAATAGTTTAGGTCATTGTGATGTTTCAGAAAATGGGCAAGCATACTGTTATACATATTAGAACTTGTTTTATTTATAAAAATAATAATATTAAAAATCTGAATTAATTTTCAGATTTTTCTCTTTCTATGATATCTCTTGCGGCTACTAAACCGTTTGCAGCAGCTATTACTATGTTTCCAGCTTTTCCAGCACCATCTCCAATGAAATAAATATTTTTATCTTCTAATTTGAATTTATTGTTTGTTGTTATTTCGTTTGAGAAGAATTTTATTTCTGGACCGTATAGTAATGTTTCATCATTATTTATTCCTGGTATTATTTTATCTAGTGTTTCTAATCCTTCTATTATATTTGTTACTATTCTATGTGGCAATACAAGTGATAGGTCTCCTGCAACGCAATCTTTTAGTGTTGGTTCTATGAAGCCTTTATTGATTCTTTCCCATGTTGAACGTCTTCCTTTTTTTAAGTCTTTTAATGATTGGATTATAGGTTTTCCATCTCCTAATACGTTTGCGATTCTTGCGATTGATTCTCCATATTCTCTTGTGTTTGTAACTGGATCTGTTAGATTTATTTTATTTATGAATGCAAAGTTTGAATTATTTGATTTTATTTCTTTTAGTGAGTGTCCATTTACGCATATATATCCATAGTAGTTTTCTTTTGCCACGAATCCTCCTGGGTTTGTACAGAATGTTCTTATTTCGTCTCCATATGTTTTTGTTTTTATAAATATTGTTGGATCATATATTATATTAGTAATACTTTCTAGTATTTCTTTTCTAGTTTCTACTCTGACACCAATTTCTATACTTCTTGATGTATAGTCTATATTATATTTATCTGCAATTTCTTGTATCCATTTTGCGCCTGTTCTTCCTGGTGCTATTACTATGTTTTTTGCTTGTAGTTTTATTTCATTTCCTTTTTCTTTATATGTTATTGTATTTATATTGTTTTTATCTGTATTAATATCTATTACATTTGTATTTTCTTTTATTTCTACATTGTTTTTTTCTAGATAATCTGTTAGGTTTTGAATGTATTCTGGTAGTTTATCGCTTCCTAAGTGTTTTTGTTTTATTAATAGTAGTTTTGCTCCTTGTATAGCTACTTGTTTTTTTATGTTTTCTGCTTCTTCAATATTTGTTGGATATATTTTACTGTCCATTCCAAATTTATTAAATATTTTTTCTGTGTCATTTATTAGTTCATTTGCTTCTGATTCACTCATATATTTAAATAGGTCTGATTTTCCAAGTTTTGGTATGAAGTTTAATTTTCCATCTGAAAATGTTCCTGCTCCTCCGTATCCAGACATTATTTGGCAAGGATTACAGTTTTGACATGGAATTTTATTTTTATTCATAGGACATATTCTATTTTTAGCAAGTTTTCCTTTGTCTAATAAAAGTATTTTTAGATTTTTATTTTTTTCGCTTAATTCATAAGCTGTGAATAGTCCTGCAGGACCTGCACCTATTATTATTACATCATACATATTATCACCAATTTAATTTTATCATTTTTGTTTATTTTTTATCAATGATATTTTAACAATTATTTAAATTTGACTTTTTCTGTATTTAGTGTATAATAAGTATTACTTTTCTTTAAAGGGGGAAATTTTATGTTTAAAGAGAATATTAAGAATTTAAAAAAATTAGCCGCTGTAACAGGTAGTGTTTTTGTTTTGTCTGGATGTGGAGCTTCAAATGTTTGTGAGACTGTTAAGGTAAATACTTCTAATAATAATAATGTTTCGTTTAGTGATATTGATAATAGCAATAGTTCTTTACAAACTACAGTTACTACTGGAGCTTTAAAAAAACAATCTGTAAGTACTAAAACTACTTCTGAATCTAAAGTCGATAATAGTATTTTAGAGGCTGTTTATGCACCTGTAGCTACTAAAGCAGTTGTTTCAGAAACTACTGCTGCTTATGAGAATTCACAAGTTGTTGCTTCTCAAACTACTGTTGCTACTGAGGCAGTTGTTTCAGAAACTACTTTTTCTTACGATAGTTCTTCAATAGTTAAAGGTGAGGATACAACTACTTCTGTTAATAATGAAGATTTATGTTTTATTGATGATGGCTGGGATAGATTTTCATGTGAATTTTTTAAGTCTAATTTTTCATATTTCTATACTAATGATTCATATATGTTAAAGGAAAATGATACAATTGAAACAGTTTGTGATAATTGTAATATGAATGCTTCACAAATATATCAATTTAATCCTGATTTTGATAGCTATGTTCCTGGGGATTTTGTTGTATATCCTATTATAGTAGAGGTTTACAATGCTAAGAAAAATGAAACATTACTTAGTGTAGTTGCTCAAACTGGTCTTGATGCTGACTATATTAAGAAGATTAATGGTATTCCTGAAGAGAACGAAACTATATTATCTGATACTGGTTTAATACTTAATATTGTAAAAGGTAATGATGTAATTATGGGTAATACTTCTTATGAAACTTCAGTTGGAGTATCTAATGAGGTTTATGGAAATAAGATATTTGGTGATAAATTATTATTTGGAACTGGTTACTCACATGCTTCTCAAGATTTATTAGTTTTAAATTGTTTTAGAAGATTTGATGGAAATAATACTGCTATTTATTATCAATTTGATGGATCTAATAATTATAAGGCAAAAGTAATTGCTAAAAATGTTAGTGATATCGGTATGGTAAATGGTATTCCTGTTGCTTATGAAAGAACACAAGAAGAAATTGATTATTTAACTAATCTTTATGATATTGCTGCTGATGAATCTTATAAGTTAGCTACTACATATGGTCCAAGTGTTTTTATGGGTACTGATGAAAATGGTAGAAAATTTGCAACTTATGATGAAAGAGTTATTTGTGATGATAAAAGTGCTATCAGCGGTATAAGTATGGTTAAGAAAAGATAATTTTTAAATATATGTAGTAATGCTACATATATTTTTTTAAATTTCGCTTGTAAAAATTTGATTTTTATTATATACTATATGGGTGTAAATGGAGGTAAAAATGGAAAATATTAAAGAAATAAAAATTAAAGTAGAAGGAAAGAAATGGGAAGATGCTTTAGAAAAAGCTTATGCAAAAGCAAGTAAAAATTTCCAAGTTGATGGTTTTAGAAAGGGTAAAGCTCCAAAAAGTGTTTTTTTGAAGAAATATACTCAAGAAAGATTAAATTTTGACGCTGCTGATATTTGTTTAGATGATGCATATTCTGATATGTTTAAAAAGGCTAAGGATTTAGAAATTGTTGCTCAACCTGAAATTACATTGAGTGATATTTCTGATAAGGGTGTTGAATTCTTATTTACTTTAACTTTAAAACCTGAGGTTAAGTTAGGAAAATATAAAGGTTTAGGAGTTAAGAAAGATAAAGTAAGTGTTACAAAGGATGAAATTGCTCATGAGATTGAACATTTAAGAAGTCATTATACTGAAAATGTTGTTAAGGAATCAGGAGCTGTTGAGTCTGGTGATATTGCTGTTATTGATTTTGAAGGATTCAAAGATGGTGTAGCATTTCCTGGTGGAAAGGGTGAGAACTATTCACTAGAGATTGGTTCTAATACATTTATACCTGGTTTTGAGGATCAAGTTATTGGTATGAATGTTGGTGATGAAAAAGATATTAATGTTACTTTCCCAGAGGATTATCATGCTGAGGATTTAAAGGGTGCACCTGTTGTTTTTAAAGTAAAGGTTAATGAAATAAAGGTTAAGAGAATTCCTGAGTTAGATGCTGACTTTTTTGAAGATTTAGGTATGGAAGGTATTGATTCTAAAGAAACTTTAGAAGCTCAAGTTAAGGAAAATATCAAAACAAGAAAAGATGCAGATGCTGAAAATAAATATATTGATGAATTATTAGAGGCTGCTGCTAAAGGTGTAAAAGTTGATATTCCATCTGTTATGCTTGATGAAGAGTTAAATCGTATGGTTAAACAATATGAAGAAACTTTAAAAATGCAAGGTTTAAGTTTAGAACAATTCTATCAATTTACTAATTCTGATGAATCTAAATTAAGAGATCAAATGAAAGAAGAAGCTAATAAAAGAATTACATATAGACTTATGTTAGAGGAAATTGCTAAAGCTGAAAATATTGAAATTAATGATAAGGATGCCAATAAGGAAGTTAAGGAAATGTCTTCTAAATATAATATGAAAGAAGAAGAGTTCTTAAATGCTTTTGGTGGACTTGAAATGGTTAAATATGATTTAAAGATGAGAAAAGCAATAGATGTGTTAAAAGGCGAGTAATCGTCTTTTTCTTATTGATATATTTTTTTTTCTATAGTATAATTATAGTAGGTGATTGTCTATGAAGAAGTTTTTGAAAAAATTAAAGAGTTTTATTTTAAAGAATAAATTGTTATCAATTTTATTGTTTTTATTGATTTTAATTATTATTTTGGGATTAGTTATTATTAAAGTTTTTGTTTTCCCAAGTTATAAGGTTTCTAATTATGGAAACAGATTGGATGGAATTGAAAATGTCAAATTAGACAAATCTAGATTTGATGAAGTTAAATCTAAGTTTGGTGATGTTGAAGGATTTGATATTAAAGAGTTTAAATTAAGTGGAAAGATTGTTAATATTTTTGTTGTTGTTAATGACAAAGTAAGTGTTGACAAGGCTAAGTCAAATTGTTCAAAACTTGTTGAAGGATTTAGTGAAGAAGAGTTGAAATATTATGATTTTCAAGTTTTTGTTACTAGCTCAGATGAAAATGATAAATATCCATTAATTGGTTATAAAAATAAAAAGTCAGAGGGTTTACATTGGAATTATGAGGGTGAAAACTAATGAAAAAAAACAAGTTAATAATAATTGTTTGTAGTGTACTTGTTTGTTTAGCTCTACTTGTTTTTTTCATATTTACTAAACAAGATAAAGATACATCGTTTACAATTTTAGAAAAGCAATGGCTAGAGAATAATAAAAGTAAAGTTATTGATATATCTATTTTAAAGGATATTCCTGTTATTAATTATAATGGATCAGGTGTATTATTTGATTTTTTAAGTGATTTTGAAGAGGTTACTGGGTTAGATTTTAATTCTATTGCTTATGAAAATTCTAGTGATATTAAATCTGATTATTCGTTCCAGGTTGTTTCTTCAAGAGGAGAAAATGATTTATTAATTTACAGTGATAATTATGCATTATTAAGTTCTAAAAATGTTAAGTATAATAAGTTGTCTGAAATTAGTGATATTGTTATAGGTGTTTTAGAGTCTGATTATGATAAGGTTTCTAATGTTATGGATGATAATTCTGTAACTTTTAAAACTTATTCTTCTATCGAAGAAATGGTAGGTGCTCTTAAGCCAAATCCACTTCCTGAGGGTGACGATGGAGTAGATTATGTTGACGCTATTGTTTTACCTAAAATGATTAATCTTGATTTAATTATTTCTAATGATAAATTAAATATATCTTATAATATAAATGAGATTAAGCAAGATTATGTTATACATATGGGTAGTGATGAGAAGTTAAATGAAATTATTACTAAATATTTTAAAAAGTGGAATGATTTGAAATATAGTGATTCTTTTGGTAAACATTTTTCGGATAATTATTTTATGTTTTCTAATGTAGATGACAAGGGGAAAGCACTTTTTAAGAGTAAAAGATATGAATATGGATATGTTGAAAATTATCCTTATGATGTTTCTATAAATGATAATTTATATGGAATCAACAAGTCTTTTATTTCTAGTTTCTCAGATGTAGCTGATATTGATATTGATTATAAGAAATTCTCAGATGTTGATTCTTTAGTTAATTCATTTAATGAAGGAAACATAGATTTTATGTTTAATAATTTGAGTAAGTATGATTTTTCTACTCCAAATGTTAATTTAATTAGTAATTATGATGAGCAGGTTACAGTTTTAGCTTTACCTACAAATAAAGTTACTGTAAGTTCTGTTAAGTCTTTAATTGGTTATGATGTTGTAACTATTGGTAATACAATGATAGATGATTATTTGACTAAGTCAGGTATTAATGTTGTTACTTATGATTCAATATCAAGTTTACTTGATAAGGTAAAACCAGATTCTATTATTGTTTTAGATACTGAGGTTTATAATTATTATAGTTCAAAATTATTTAATAGTTATAAGGCTATTTATAGTTTTAATATTGATAATCAGTATTCTTTTAAAGTTTCAGAAAATGATGAAAATGGTATTTTTATTAAGTTTTTTAACTTTTATTTATCATTTATTTCTAATCAAGAATTATCTAATATAGGTTATTCTGAATTAGTTTCTGTAAGTGAGACAAAGAGTATTATTAAATTTATTATATTTGCTATTTGTGCTATACTTCTTGGATTAATTGGTATTTTGTTCTTTCAAAATAGAAAGAATCCTCGTGAAAAAAAGATTGTTAGTAAAGATAATAAAATTAAATATATTGATGTTATGACTTCTTTAAAGAATAGAAATTATTTAAATGATAATATAGATGCATGGGATGAAAGTATGGTTTATCCTCAAGGCTTGGTTGTTGTTGATTTAAATAATATTGCTTATATTAATGATAATTATGGTCACGCTGAAGGTGATGAAGTTATTAAGGAAGCAGCCAATATTTTGATTAAGACTCAAATTTCTAATACTGAGATTATGCGTACTAATGGTAATGAGTTTTTAATTTATATGGTTGGTTATGATGAAAAACAAATTGTTTCTTATATAAGAAAGTTGAATAAAGAGTTTAAAAATTTATCTCATAATTTTGGAGCAGCAATTGGATATAGTATTATTACTGATGAAATTAAGACTATTGATGATGCGATTAATGAAGCTACATTGGATATGAGAAATATTAAACAAGAAAATAAGTAAAGCTTTTGCTTTGCTTTTTTGAAAGGAAATATTTATGAATTTAACAAAAAGATATATTAAAAAATTAATTAAAATAATAAAAAAACCAGAGATGAAAGTTTTACCTGGTAATATTGCTTTTTTTCTTGTTTTATCTATTTTTCCTATAATTTCTTTGTGTGGTTTTTTAGCTACGTTTTTGAATGTATCTATTGATAGTGTTGTTAATTTAATGTCTGATGTTTTGCCTAGTGAGGTTAGTTCTTTGTTAATTCCTTATGTAACTGGTAATGGTATGGATATTCATGTTGGTTTTTCTATTATTACAGGCTATATTGTTGCATCTAATGGTGCTCATTCAATTATTGTTAGTTCTAATACTTTATATGGAGTTGAACATAGTAATTATTTAAGAAGACGTATAAAATCTTTATTTATTACTATACTATTAGTAATGTTATTTGTATTTACATTAATAGTTTTAGCTTTTGGTAATAATATTTTAAAATTTATTTTATCATTTAATATTTTTGAGGGATTAAGCGATAATATTTATTATTTATTCTTACTATTAAAATGGCCTATTGCGATTGTATTTATATTTTTTATGATAAAACTTATATTTACTTTATCACCAGATTCTGTTGTTGAAAGTAAATTTACTACTCGTGGAGCTTTATTTACTACTTTAGCATGGTTAGTTTCTACTTTTATATATTCTTATTATGTGATGCATTTTTCTCATTATGATATATTTTATGGAAGTTTATCAAATATTATTATTATGATGATGTGGATTTATATTTTAGCTTGTTCTTTAGTTATTGGTATTGTTATTAATGTACAATCTTTTAAGGATAATAAGAATAAAAAGGAAGAAGTTGTAAATAATAAGTAGTGGATACACATTTTACCAGTGTGTATTTAGTGGCAAACTATATTATGGTAAATGATATCCTCCATAAACGATCTTTTTTTGATCGTTTTTTTTTATTTTATTTTTTTACTATTTTTATTATTTTTGTATATTATTTTTATTGTTTTTCTTTATTTGTTTTTTCTTTTTTTATAAATATTAATTTTATTAAATTATTTTAAACAAAATTTAACAAACAAATGTTTGTTAAAAGTATTGACATTGTTTTTTTTTTATTGTACAATGAGTTTGTACTTAGTTAGGAGGAATATAAATGGTTAAGTCTTCAGGTGATAAAACCTTAGATCAAGTATTAGCTGATATTGAAAAACAATTTGGTAAAGGAGCTGTTATGAAGCTTGGTAGCCATGAACATAGAAATATTGATGTTGTCCCAAGTGGTTCTATTTCTTTGGATGTAGCTTTAGGTATAGGTGGATATCCTAAGGGTAGAATTGTTGAAATATATGGACCTGAATCTAGTGGTAAAACTACTTTTGCGCTTCATGCGATTGCAGAGATTCAAAAGAAAGGTGGAAGAGCTGCTTTTATAGATGCTGAACATTCTTTAGATCCACAGTATGCTGCTAGACTTGGTGTTAATATTGATGAGTTATTATTATCTCAACCTGATAATGGGGAACAAGCTTTAGAAATTTGTGAGGCTTTAGTTCGTAGTGGTGCGATAGGTATTGTTGTTATTGATTCTGTTGCTGCATTGGTACCTCAAGCTGAAATAGAGGGTGAGATGGGTGATTCTCATGTTGGATTACAAGCTAGACTTATGAGTCAGGCTTTAAGAAAGTTATCGGGTATAATTAATAAGACTAATACAGTTGCAATTTTTATTAATCAGTTAAGAGAAAAAGTAGGAGTTATGTTTGGAAATCCAGAGGTTACTCCAGGTGGACGTGCGCTTAAGTTCTATTCTTCTATAAGATTAGAAATTAGACGTTCTGAACAAATTAAATTAGGTACTGATATTATTGGTAATAAAACTAATATTAAAGTTGTTAAAAATAAAATGGCTCCACCTTTTAAATCATGTAGTGTTGATATAATGTATGGTGAAGGTATATCTCAGACAGGTGAATTAGTTGATTTAGCCAGTGAAGCTGGAATAATTGATAAAAGTGGTGCATGGTATTCTTATAATGGTCAAAAAATTGGTCAAGGAAGAGAAAATGTTAAGGAATTATTTAAACGTGATTCTAAATTAAGAGAAGAAATTAATAAAAAGGTTAGGGATTATTATTTTGATAAAGATTCTCAAGATGATAAATCAAAAGAAATGAATGTTGATCCTGATACTGGTGAAATAAAATAGGTTAATTCCTATTTTTATTTGCTTTTATATTTATTTTCGTGTAGAATGTTTGTAGGTGATTTTGATGGAAAGATTACAAAAGGTTATTGCGAATAGTGGTTATTGTTCTAGAAGAAAAGCTGAGGAATTGATTTCTTTAGGTAAAGTTAAGGTAAATGGTATGGTTGTTTCTGAACTAGGATTTAAGGTTGACGGAAATGATGAAATAATGATTGGTAATAAAGTTATTTCTCGTGAAGAGAAAGAATACATATTATTAAATAAACCAAGAGGTGTTGTATCTACATCACATGATGATAAAAATAGAAAGACTGTTATTGATTTAATTAATACTGATAAGAGGTTATATCCTGTTGGAAGATTGGATTACGATACTACTGGGGCATTGCTTTTGACTAATGATGGTGAGTTAACTAATTTACTTATTCATCCTCGTAATAAGGTTGATAAGCTTTATATTGCAAAGGTTAAGGGTTTTTTTGATAAAGAAAGTGCTTTGACTATGAGTCGAGGAGTTTTAATTGATGGTGTTAAAACTGCTAGAAGTTTTGTTAAATTAAGAAAGTATGATAAGAAGAGTGATACTTCTATAGTAGAGGTTATTATTCATGAAGGAAAAAACCATCAAGTAAAAAAAATGTTTGAAGCTGTTGGTTTTGATGTTTTAAAATTAAAAAGAGAAATGTTTGCTTTTTTGAATGTAAATGGTTTGAAAAGTGGAGAATATAGATATTTAAGTGTTAAAGAGGTTAAACAATTATATAGTATTGTAAATAAAAACAAATAGATTTTTTCTATTTGTTTTATATTTCTATAGCGCTTACTGGGCATCCTTCAGCTGCTTCTTTTATATCATCTGTTATTTCTTCAACTTCTTCTTTAATTGGTTTTGCATATCCGTCATCATTGAATTCAAAATATTCTGGTGCGATAGCAGTACATGCTCCACATCCTATACAATTTTCATTTACTTTTATCTTTTCCATTTACATCCCTCCTGTTTTTATTATAAAGAATTTTTTATTATTTTTCAATAAAACTTTTAAAAATATTGATTTTATGGTATTATTATTTTAGGTGATTGTATGGCTAGTAGAATGGAAAAGTATCATAATAATACTTCTATTGGTAGTAGAAGTGTTAAAAATGAAAGCTTATATAAAGATATGTATGAGAACAATGAATATTCTAATATTGAAAAAATCGCTACTATGGAAAAGACTAATGAGATTAGTCTTGAACAGATAAAAGATTTATTAAAAGAAAGAGAAGTTAGTAAAAAAAGAAGTTCTACAGTTAAAAGAGTAATGCCTGAGGTATATCAACATCCTGTTCAAGATAGAAGTTATGATATTCGCGATATTTTAGTTAAGGCTAAGGATGAACATGTTGATGATAATAAGAATAGAAGTTTAAAAAATACTCAATATAATATTTTAAAAAATATTAATATAAAAGAAAAACTTGATGAATATGATCAAGATGAGGTTGATAAAACTTTGGTTAATACAAGTGTTTTAAAGAATCTTGATGATAGTGAATTATCTTTAGATATGCTTAGTGATTTAAAGTCTACAGGTAATACAATTGTTGAAAAAACTAATGTTGGTGATTTATTACAAGAGGTTAAAGAGGCAAAGAATAAATATGAACCACATGATGACGATGGACTAGATAAATCTTTTTATACATCAAGTTTAAATTTTAAGGAAGAGGATTTTGAACAGTTAAAAGATTTACAAGATTCTATCGATAGTAATAATAAAATGATTAAATTGTTATTTTTCTTATTATTTTTAGTTATTGCTGGTGTTGTTGGTTTTATTATTTTTAAAATGATGTAAAGATTTATTCTTTACATTTTTTATTATTATTAGTGGTATTATTATAAGTAATATTGTTGATATAATTGGTAATTTTGTATATGTGAAGTTATTAAATTTTGTACTATTTTGAAATATGAATTTTCCTAAAATAACAATTAATGTTGATATAATAGTTATTATTTTTTTGTTTGTTTTTTCATTTTTAATTTTTAATGAATGTATTATATATTTTGATATAAATAATATTCCTATTATTGTTACTGTTAAAACGTAAAATGTCCATCTTAGTGATATTATACTTTCTGTTCGTTCTATAAAGCCTATTAGGGATATTTTTTTTAATACGTCATATTCTGGATATTGGTATAGGTTGGCTAAGTTTGCTCCTAGGACTAATAGTGTTAATGAAAAAATAATTAGTACTATTATGTTTGCGAATATATATGTTATTATTACTCTTTTATTAAATTTTTCTTTATCTATTATTTCATTTTTTGGTATTACAGTTAAGAGAAAAAGTGGTGTTATATTGAATGATGTATATATAATTGAACATATTAATGGATTTTTTATTCCGTTTTCAAGTATAGGAAATAAATTTTCTATTTTTATTTGCCAAATTAATCCTAATACTGTTAATGATAAGAATATCATGCTTATTAGAAATAGTATAAATATTGTTCTTCCTATTACTGTTGTTCCTTTATTTAGTATATATATAATTGCTGGTAGGAATGATAACGCAATTACTATTTGTGGTGTTTGTGAAAGATACTGTGATGATATGAAGTTTATGAGATTATTATAGTTTGTTGCGGTTAGAAATAATATTCCTATTGTTAGGATAAAGTTTATTATTTTTCCATTTTTAAATATATCTTCTATTTTTTCAAATATGTTTAATTCTGGTTTTGTGTTCATTATTTTAAGATATGTTGCTAGTGGTATTATTCCTATTAATGATCCTAATACTATACTTATTATTCCATCTTGTTTAGCGTAGTTGAAAAGTATATATGTTGTTAGTCCTACGTTGTTGGCAAGTATTAAGAAGTATTCTATTGCGCAAAATTGGAGTGTAGATAGTTTTTTCATTTTGCCTCCTTGATTGTTTGTATTAGTGATCCTTGATTGTTTATTTTTATGTCTATTTCTGATTCTATTTTTAAATTTTTAAATATAGTTTCCCAATTATCTTTTATTTCATTCCATTTTTTTGGATTTTTTTTATGTATTGTTTTTCCATAGCCTAGTACGTCTGTTGTGTATTTTTTTTGTACTAAGTATGTTGATTCATTAATAATTCTATTTAATTCTTCTTTTATGTCTTTTTCTATGTTATTTATTGTTTCTGTATTTTCTAGATTTATTTTGCAATTGGTTTCTAATATTTTTGCGTTTCCAGTTATTTTTACTTTTACTTTGTTATTTTCTAAATCGATGTTTGTTTTTGTTTTTATGTTTTCTATATAGTTCATCATGTATTTATCTTCGCATTTTGTTTTAATATATAGATTTTTTACATTATTTGTTAATAAATTTATTCCTTTTGATTCATCTATTGTTGCCCATCCTAGTAATTTATCGTCTTTGAATATTCCTAGTGTATCTATTTTAATTGTTGCTTGTGGTACTGTGTTTGATAGTTCTTTTGAGTCTGTTCCTTTTTCGATATTTCCTATTATTGTAATACTATTAAGCACTGGATTTATTCCTTGTTCTAATAGTGTATATATAAAGTCATTATATGTTATTTCATATATAAGTGATGAATCTGCTGATGATGTTTCTATGTCTGATGCGATTGTTTGTGATGGGAATGTTTGAAGTGGTGAAATTATTTCTAGTATGTTTTTTGCTTTTGTATTTTTACTAAGCAAAATATAGAAGAAATTTCTTGATTCTGTATCTCTAGCTAAATAATCTAATATATTTTCAATTCCATCTTTTGCGATGTCTTCTGAAATTATTGTTACTACTAAGTGTCCACTATATGGTTCAAATGGCATTTTTACTTTCATATCGTTTATTGCGTCTTGTATTGTATCTCCAATTCCAGAGTAGGTTGTTGTTCCTGCTTCTCCTTCTTTTGCACTAGTCTCGTTTTTTTTAGCATTTGATATTAGATATGTAACTTCATATTTGTCGTCAATTTTGTCTATTGCGATTCCTGTACATATAGCTAAATTATTTAATTCGTAATAGTTCCAACATCCTGTTAGTAGTATGATTATGGGAATTATTAATAGTTTTTTCATTTTTCACCAACTTTTCTAGTTTGTTTTGTTTTTAAATAAAATGGTCTATTTTTTATTTTTGTTTTTGGAAATTTTAGTATTCCATTTTTTTGAGCTTCTAAGTTAAAAGGAGATATTGTCGATAGGTAAGGTATATCTAATATCTCTAAACTTGATAGTTTTGTTATGAACATAATTCCTGAAATAATTAGTCCAATTAATCCAAGTAGTGTAGCGGCTATTATAAAAATAAATCTCCAAATTCTTATTCCGTTTACTACATCTATATCTGTAAATAATAGTCCACTTACGCTTGTTATTGCGACTACTATAATTACTATTGGTGAAACTATTCCAGCAGATACTGCTGCGTCTCCTAGCACTAGTGCACCTACAATTGATACTGCTGCTCCCATTTGGTTTGGAAGTCTTATATCTGATTCTCTTAATATTTCAAATGTTATTAACATTAATATTGTTTCTATTACTGTTGGAAATGGTACTCCTTGTCTTTGTATTGCGATTGATATTAATAGGTTATCAGGTATTATTTCAAAGTTGTATGTTGTTAAGGCTATGTAAATGGCTGGTGTAAATAGTGTTATAAAGAATCCTATAAATTTAAGTATTCGTGTAATTGTTATATTTATTGGTTCTTGATAGTTATCTTCTGGAGTATGAAATATGTCTATAAATAATCCTGGTATTATAAGTGAAAATGGAGTGTTTTCTATTATTAGTACTATTTTACCGTTTAGTAGTGATTGTATACAGTTGTCTGGTCTTTCAGTTGATATTATAGTAGGGAAGGCACAGTGATTTTTTTTTGTTAGGTAATCTCTTATTGGACCGCTATCTATTAATCCATCTACATCAAGTTTTTTTAATTCTTCTTTTATTTTTTTTATATATTTTTCTTCTACTATATTATTTATATATGTTAAAGATACTTTTGTTTTTGTTCTTCTTCCTATTTTTAATTCATCAAATACTAGGTTATTGTCTTTTATTCTTTTTCTTATTAATCCTATATTTGTCATATAGTTTTCTGTGAATGAATCTTTTGGGCCTCTTATTATTGCTTCTGATTTTGATTCATCTATTCCACGATCTAGATTAGCTTTTGTTTCTACTGCAAGTATTTCTTTTTCTGTTATTATTATTGTGAATCCACTTTGCATTAGTAATGGTATTTCTTCATAGTTTGTTGTTATTAATTTACTATTATATATTGTGTTTTTTAGTTCCTGTGTTATATTTTCTAGTATATTTGGTTTTGCGTTTGTTAATGCTTTTACTAGAAAGTCACTAATTTTATCATCGCTTGATACACTTTCTAAAAATATATATCCTATTTTTTTATTTTTAATTTTTATTATTCTTGATGATATATCTGTACTATTATTTAGTTCTTTTTTTATATTTTCTAAAGTTTTTTCTATGTTCATGTAATCACCTTTTTAACTATGGTTATTATTTACAAATTTATTATTTTTATGTATTATTATTTTAGGTGATTTTTGTGGAAGTTGGAAATATTTATGATTGTGTTGTTGATAGATTAAACCATCAAGGAAAAGGAATTTGTGTAGTAGATTCACGAGTTGTTTTTGTAAGTGATTGTCTACCTGGAGAGTGTGTTAAAATTAAAATTGATCATGTTAGTAAGAAGTTTGTAAGTGGTAAAGTTATTGAAAGATTAAATGATAGTTCTTCTAGAGTAGGTGTTAAGTGTCCTTATTATAGTTCTTGTGGTGGTTGTGATATTATGCATATGTCATATAGTTTTCAACATGATTTTAAGTTTAATAAGGTTAAGGATATAATTAAAAAATTCGTTCATGAGGATATTAAAATTAATGAAGTTAGTTGTGATGAACAGTTTTATTATCGTAATAAGGCTACTTTTCATGTTAAGGAAGGTATTGGTTTTTATAAGGATAAAACTTATGATTTAATTAATATTGATAAATGCATGATTTGTTCTAATGAAATTAATAATGTTTTGAACATACTTAAAAAAATGGATTTAAGTAATATAGAAAGTGTTGTTGTACGTAGTAGTTATTTTGATAAGTCTGTTATGGTTATTTTTAGTGTTGTGGGTGGAGTTGATGAGAATTATCTTGTTGATAGTTTAAAGGATAATGTTTGTAGTATTTATATTAAAAAAGATAAGTATAAGCTTATCTATGGAAATGAATATATTATTGATATGATAGGTGATAAGAAGTTTGTGATTTCACCTGATTCATTTTTTCAGGTTAATACTCCTATGGCTTATAAGTTATATAGTAAAGTTAAAGAGTATGCGGGTAATTTAGATAATTCTAATGTTCTTGATTTATATTGTGGAACTGGTACAATTGGTTTATTTGTTGGTGGTAAAGCTATAGTTGGTGTTGAAATTAATGAGTCAGCTATACATGATGCGAATATTAATAAAGAGTTGAATGGTATTGACGCAAAATTTTATTGTGGTGATAGTGGAAAAGTTTTGAAGAAACTTGATAAGAATTTTGATGTTGTTATTGTTGATCCTCCTCGTAGTGGTTTATCAGAATTATCTATTAATGAGGTTATAAGTGTTGGAGCAAAACGTGTTGTTTATGTTTCTTGTGATCCAGTAACTTTAGCTCGTGATTTGAACATATTTAAAAATTATTATGATATAAAAGAGATTAGTTTATTTGATTTATTTCCAAATACTCATCATGTTGAGAGTGTTTGTTTGTTAGTGAAAAAATAAAAAAAGTATATCAGACACATTTGTCTAGTAAAAAAAGTCT
>CAMVNW010000012.1 GCA_947168965.1 uncultured Caryophanales bacterium | reverse complement strand
ATCAGTACCTTCAATAACAATTAACTTACCCTTCATAATCTATCTCCTTTTATATGTATATGGATGACCACAAGAATGTTTACCTTCTGGACACTTTCCAACAACAGCACATGGTGCACCTAAATACTTACCATATAATGGTGATTCATTTTGAACTAATTCAACCATTTCATTAGCTGCCTCTCTTATCTCCCATTGTGCTCTATTGCAGCATCTTAATCTACTTATCCACATCAACTCTCTACCATTTACATTAGTAGAAACATTAATCATAGTACCACTTAAAATAAAATATACTAAATCTTTCTCAGATACACCCATTTCTTTAAGTTCATTATACATTCTGATATTTTCGTTCACAGCCTTTTGATATTTATCTAAACACTTATCCATGATTGTATCAGGAACTATATAATTGTTAAGATCATAAACAGGCAAAAAATCTGGAATCAATAACGAATGAATTCTTTGTCTTGTCCAATGAGTTAAACCTGCTAAAGTAGTAGGAAATTCAAATTTAAATGAAACATGTTCAAGTTCTCTGTTTTCATTTGCCATACATATAACATCCATTATTTGTTTTTTATCATTATCATTCAATTTTTCATAAAAAACATTAGCCTTTTTAAAATCCAATTGATATCTATTCATAATATAGCTAACAATAATTGTCTTATCAATATCCTTACCATTATAATCAGTTTGAGAACTTATTAATCTAGGACTCTCTAACAATTCATTTTTTCCATCATTATATTTATCTAAAAAATCTAATTTATTATAATTCTTAACACCATCACTAATTTGTTTTTCAATTGAATCATAATTCTTCTTATAATAAGGAACCTTCTCTTTAGCTATATCTAATAACTTCAAGCCAAATTCTCTAACCTCATCTATATCACTCATAGATCCCATAGTACAATACTCAATAAGTTTAATCAAAGATCTTGTATTTAAACTCATCGCAATTTGACTATGAAAACAATATGGTAAAATAAATCTTGCATCCTCCTTAGGAACACCAATTTCAACCATTTCAGAATATGTATTAAATAAAGAATTCATGTGTTCTTTATATTTTTTACATACTTCATAACCTTTATCTAAATAACCAAAATCCGGTACATAAAATCCCGAATCACCAAAATCAACATATCTTCTGGATTTAATAGTAAAAGCAGCCAAACGTTGACCAATCAATATTTGTTCAATTATAGGAGTAACATCAGTTATAAAAAATGTCAATTGATCATGTTCTGTTATAGAAGTATGACCACTTCCCACAATTCTACCAATTGCTTTAAGATTATCTTCATAATCAAATCTAGAATCATATAAATCAAATAACTCCTTATCAGAATGAGAAATCTGACCAGCAGTCGCAACTATTCTTGTTCTTTCTTCTACCTCCTGCTTTTTATCACCTTTTATTAATTCTATCCTCATATAAACCTCCCTATCATACTATAACAATTATATCAAAAAACATTTGTTTGTGTAAAGCATTTTAGAACAAAAAAGATAAGTATTATAAAAACACTTATCCTACAATCTCATTATCATTAAAAGGAACCTCAATAAACTTCTTAGAAGCTAAGAAATCACACATATGAACAAATCTTTGATACTTATTTTTAGGAACAGGTAAAACTTCATTTCCATTAAAATCCTTATTCCATTCACCCATATGAGTTTCTATAACAGAACAAACAAAATCAATTTCATCATCACTTAAACCAATCTTATCCTTATTATCACGAATTAACTTTGCTGCCAATAAAGGATGATCAACACGAGTATACTTTTCCTTTGGAATACCAGACTTAACACCATCATGCATAATTAAAGCAATCAACATTAAATCCTTTTCATCACTAGTAAAAGAATGACCAATACTATTATTATTAGCAAGTTCATAACACATTCTAACAGCAACTTTAGTGTGCCTAACTAGACCTCCATCCCCTTGAGCAAAACCTGGATGATACTTACCAGTAGAACTCGCTGGTATAGAAAAGAAATAATCAGGTAATAACTCAATCATATTCTTCGCACAATCTACATACTTTTGATTCTTAACATAACTTAACTCTTTCTTAAAAACATCTGCTTTATTCATACTTCTCACCTATAAAATCAACTAATATTGAATTTGAAACATACATATAACTAGGATTTATATATATATTAACTCCATCATTAATTAATTTACCTTCCTTAATCAATTTATTAACAACACTATTAAATATATTACCATATTTCTTATTAAAATCACAAATATTTATACCATTAACTTTTCTTAAACCTAAAATAAATTCATTTTCTATGATAACATTTCTATCAAGAACATCTTCACTTAATCTATAATCACCACTAATATACTTATTTAAACTACGAGTATTATCATAACGAATATTATGAATATATCCAGATGCTCCACAACCAAACCCATAATAATTAAGATTATTCCAATAAACTAAATTATGACGAGACTCATAACCATCCTTACTAAAATTACTAATCTCATAATGATTAAACCCATTACTAGATAATCTATCACAAATAAGTTCATACATATTTCTATCCATATCCTCTGAAATATTAGAAACACCATCAACATATAATTTAGTATGTTCTTCTAAAATTAAAGAATAAGTAGAAATATGATTAATATCCAAACTTAAAAACATATCTATATCATGATTCAAATCATCAAGAGACTCACCAGGTATCGCATAAATCAAATCGATATTAATATTATTAAAACCAATTTGCTTAGCTAAAGAAATCTTATTAACCACCTCTTCACAAGTATGATTCCTATTTAAAAACTTCAAAAACTTAAGATTAAAAGTCTGAACACCTATACTTAATCTATTAACACCATTATCATATAAAAACTTCAACTTATCATAATTAATACTTTCAATATTACACTCAAAAGTAAATTCGTAATTATCACTTAATTTAAATTTATTAATAATATTAAACAAAAAATCTAACTGTTCCAAACTTAAAGAACTAGGAGTTCCTCCACCAACATAAATAGTATTAATAACCTCTCCATTATAATACTTATCAATTTCACAAGATAAAGCTCTTAAGTACTTATCAACTAAATTAGAATTATAAAACACCTTACAAAAATCACAATAAGAACAAATATTATCACAAAAAGGTATATGAATATAAATAGACATAAAACCACCAAAAATATTATAACACAATAAAAAAAAATGTAAAAAAAAACAAAAAATATGATAAAATAAAAAATGTCTCAAATAAGAAGGTAGTATAATGAATGATTATTTAATAAAAAAACAAAAATACATAAAAACAACATTTGAATTAGAAAACATGAAATTTAATAATATTGAAATAAAGAATATAATTACAAAAAAAAGAAATAAGGAGCAATATATGAGTAAAAAACAAAAATATGAAAAATGGGAAGATTATTTTATAGAAAACACAGACACACTTAAAAACATACCTAACATTGAAAATAAAAAACTACTAGAAGAATATGAAAAACAAGTAAGTGCTGAAAGACTATCACAATTATATGACGAACCACCTATAGGAGATTTTAATATAGAACACTTATATTCAATACATTATTATTTATTTAAAGATGTATATGATTGGGCTGGAGAAACAAGAAAAGTATCAATGATGAAACAAACAGTTTTTCTTGAGCCAGAAAAAATAGAACCATACCTAGAAAATGTTTTTGAAGAATCAAAAAAAGAAATTAAAAATATAAAAGACGAATATCATCTAGCAAGTTACATCTCTACCCTATTTTATAATTTAACATTTGCTCACCCATTTAGAGAAGGAAATGGTAGAACAATAAGAGAATTTTTAAGACAATTAATAAACTCTGTAGATTTTGATTTTGGATCATATGAAATAGACTATAGTAAAATAAATCAACAAACTATAGGAATGGGAATGGCATGTAATGCACCTATGTTCATTATTCCAGAATTTCAAAAAGCACTAATAAAGAGAAATATAAACAATAAAATACTAAAGAAAACAAGGCAATAAACCTTGTTTTTATAATATCTTATTTAAAGTTTTTAAATTAATATGTGTATCTAAATCACCTTTAATATACTTACTAAATACATGTTGATATAAACTAAAAGGAATCTTGTTTTCACGCATAAAACCTATAAGAATTCTTTTTTCTTCATCACTTAGACCTATACCATTTATACTATAATTACACTCAAGTAGCATATTTTCATTATAAGGAACATCAACAACATCCTTTACCTTATCAAATAAAACATTTAAACAAATTTGTTGATTAGGTGCAACATTATCCTTACATAATGATTTAAAATGAGTAATAGGCATATCAAATCTTATATAATAATCAACAATATCAGCCTTAGAATTAGCTAAATCTAAACAAAAATTATCAATTTCATTCTTATAACAAAAAAATCTTTTTTTTCTATTAGCTTCAAGAGAAGCACAATAGTTATCTAATAAATCTTTATCATACTTACGAAGTCTAGCTTTATATGCAGTAACTTTTCTAGAAACAGACTCATAATTTAAACCATTACAATATGCATAATCATACACACTATAATATCCATTATTAATCATATCTTCAAAAAAAGAACATGCTTCCTTCAACTTAATACTCTTTTCATTTTCACGTTTATTATCAAGATTAGAATTATAATATTTCTTATATTCATCTAAAAAACCATCAACATAAGAAGAATATTTACCATTATTATTCTTATAACTTTCAAATAACTTTTTCAAAGTACATGGAGTCAATTTATTAGCAATAATAAAATCATAACGTCTATCAACAGGTAGCTCAAACAATTTATCACAAAATTCAGCATACTTTGGCAAATTACTATTCACCTCATGTCTTTTAACAATAAAAGCACTTTGTTGATCTTTTGAAGCATAATCTTGATAATATGTATCTCTATACTTTCTTAACTCTTTAGACGACTTTAAACCTAATTTTTTTGAATACTCCTCAATCCAATTATCATATTCCTCCGTACTCATACTCATAAATGATTCAAATACTTTTTTAGATAGCGCCCTTTCATCAGCACTATGTGGCTCAACTATAAACATAAACCAAAACCTCCTATAAATTATTTCTTATGGCCAATAAACTTACCATCATCAGCCTTAGCAAAACCATACATTTCTTGTGAAATTAATCCACCATTTTTATTACCTATTTTTTTATTATCATTAAGATAACTTTTAATCAATGAAAGCTTTTTAGGATCACTTATATCATTTAAATGTCTTTGAACAGTAGAACGAGACATACCTAACGCAGCAGCTATTTCCTTAATAGTTCCACCATGTGAATCAAAATACTCAAAAACTTTTACTTGATCCTCAATTTTCTTAATAGATTGCGGTCTATCATAATAATCCATTTATTCATCCTCCATAGAAAGAACAGATAAAAATGCCTCCTGTGGAATTTCAACACTACCAACCATCTTCATACGTTTCTTTCCTTCTTTTTGTTTTTCTAATAACTTTCTCTTACGAGAAACATCTCCACCATAACATTTAGCAAGTACATCTTTTCTAACAGCCTTAATAGTCTCACGAGCAATTGCCTTATTTCCAATACACGCTTGAACAGGAACCTCAAATTGTTGACGAGGAATAAGCTTACGTAAATTTTCTACAATTGCTTTACCACGTTTATAAGCAAAATCCTTGTGAACAATAACAGAAAGTGCATCGACAATTTCACCATTAAGTAAAATATCCATTTTAACTAAATCACTGCTCTTATAACCAATTAACTCATAATCAAAAGAAGCATATCCCTTAGTCGCACTCTTCAACCTATCAAAGAAATCATATACAATTTCAGATAATGGAATTTCATAATGAATATTAACTCGTTTAGTATCTAAATATTCCATAGAAACATAATTTCCACGTTTATCTTGACATAATTCCATAATAGGACCTATATATTCACTTGGAACAAAAATATTAGTTAAAATATAAGGTTCTTCAATATCCTTAATTCTTACACGCTCAGGCATTTTAGCTGGACTATCAACAGAAACATGACTTCCATCAGTTAGTAATACATCATATACAACTGAAGGAGAAGTAACAATTAAATCAATTCCAAACTCTCTCTCAATTCTCTCTTGAATAATTTCCAAATGTAATAAACCTAAAAATCCACATCTAAAACCAAAACCTAAAGCCTGACTAGTTTCAGGTTCAAACTCTAAAGAAGCATCATTTAATTTAAGTTTCTCTAAAGCCTCACGTAATTCAGGAAAACGTCGAGATTCAATTGGATAAATACCACAGAAAACCATTGGTTTCATAGGTTTATAACCATGAAGTGGTTCCAAACAAGGATTATTAGCTAAAGTAATTGTGTCTCCTACTTTAACATCACTAATACTCTTAATAGAAGCACTAACAATACCAACCTCACCACAAGAAAGTTCTTTTACAGGTTTCTCATGCGGAGTACAAATATCTAACTCAACAACATCATAAATAGCACCAGTTGCCATCATCTTAATCTTATCACCTACACGAATACGACCATTAACAACACGAACACTTGCGATAATACCTCGATAAGAATCAAAATAACTATCAAAAATCAAAGCCTGAGTTTTATCATTAACATTACCCTTTGGAGCAGGAATTTTAACAATAATTTCTTCAACCAATTCCTTTATACCAATACCATTTTTAGCACTAGTTAAAATAATTTCAGATTCCTCAAATCCAAAAGCATCCATTAACTCTTTCTTTACCTTAGGAACATCCGCATTTGGTAAATCTATCTTATTAATAACAGGAATAATAGTTAAATTATTATCAAGAGCTAAATAAAGATTAGCTAAAGTTTGAGCCTCAATACCTTGAGCAGCATCAACAACTAAAATTGCTCCTTCACAAGAAGCCAAACTTCTAGATACCTCATATGTAAAATCCACATGTCCTGGCGTATCGATCAAATGTAAATAATACTCCTCACCTAAATAATTATACTTCAAAGAAACTGCATTTAATTTAATAGTAATACCGCGTTCACGTTCCAACTCCATACTGTCAAGTAGTTGATCCTGTTTCTCACGTTCACTAATCGCACCAGTAATTTCTAATATCCTATCAGCTAAAGTACTCTTACCATGATCAATATGCGCAATAATCGAAAAATTTCTAATATTTTCCTGTTTCATAAAGTCACCCGTTCCAAACAAAAGTATTATAACACATAATTAATCAATTACAAAACATTTTTTTATTATTAAAATAGTTAAAAAAAAAAACAAATTAATGTATAATTATTAATAGGAGGAATTAAAATGTATAAATTTGAAGACCTAAGAAAACAATATAAAGACTTTATATATGAAAAATATGAAATAAAAGATTTAAATGATGAATATGAAATAATATTTTACTTTAACATACCAGGACTAACTTCATTTGAACCAAAAATAATAATTAAAAAAGAAAGCATAACAAATAAAAATATAAACAATGAATTTCTAGAATACTTAGTATTTAATATTGGACTAGTAGAACTAATAAGCTACGTAAAATGCACATGCTCCCCTAACATAATAATTAAATGTGGAAACTTAGATAATAATCAAATAAACTGGTTCAAAAAACTATATTACAATGGACTAGGAGAATTTCTTTATAGAAACAATATAAATATATCTGAACAAGAACTTTTTAACATAACAACAACACAAGAAAAAAAAGAATTCAATATTGAATACAATGGACAAGGAAACTTAATACCTGTAGGTGGTGGAAAAGACTCAAACGTAACACTAGAACTGCTAAAAGAAGAAGATAACACTTGCTTCATAATTAATCCTAAAGGAGCAAACATAGAATGTGCGAAAATTTCAGGATTTAATACTATAACAGTAAAAAGAATAATAGATAAAAAAATAATAGAACTAAATAATAAAGGATTCTTAAACGGACATACACCATTTTCTGCAATTGTTGCGTTCACTTCATACATGTGTGCATATCTATCAAACAAAAAATACATAATCCTATCAAATGAAGACTCCGCAAACGAATCAACAGTACTAGGTACAAATATAAATCACCAATACTCAAAAACATACGAATTTGAGATTGACTTCAATAACTACACAAAGAAATACTTCAATATTGATATAAAATATTTTAGTTTACTAAGACCATTAACAGAATTTCAAATAGGAATGCTTTTCTCAAAAATAAAAAAATATCACAAATCATTCAAAAGTTGTAATTTAGGTTCAAAAGGAGAAACTTGGGAATGGTGCTGTTCCTGCCCTAAATGCCTATTTGTATACACAATATTAAGTCCATTCCTTTATAAAGAAGAACTGATAAACATATTTGGTAAAGATCTATTTGAAGATAAAACATTATTAGAAACATTCGAAGAACTATTAGGATATAAAGAAACAAAACCATGGGAATGTGTAGGAACATATAAAGAAGTTAGATACGCAGTAAGTCTATTAATTAAAAAATTAGAAAATCAAAAATTACCATATCTACTAGAATACTATAAAAACAACTACCCATTATACTTAGATGAAATTTATGAAACAAAATATAATGAAAAAAATAACCTAGACGAACACTTTGAAAAAATAATAAAGGAAGCGATAAAAAATGTATAACAAAATAATAAATAAACTTAAAGGAAAAAATATTGCGATACTAGGATTTGGAAAAGAAGGAAAATCAACATATAACTTTATAAGAAGATATTCAAAAGAACCACTAACAATACTAGATAAAAATGATATACTTAAAAATAATGAATACCTAAAAGAAGATAAAAACTTAAAAATAATTACAGGAGATACATATCTAAATAACTTAGAACAATATGATTTAATAATTAAAGCTCCTGGAATCGCAATGTTAGATGTAGATTTAAAAAACTTAGAAAATAAACTAACATCACAATTAGAATTAATACTAGAAATAAATAAAAAAAATATAATAGGAATTACAGGAACAAAAGGAAAAAGTACAACTACTTCCCTACTATATAAAATAATAAAAGATCAAAATGAAAATACATTCTTATTAGGTAACATTGGAAATCCAATACTAGACTACATAGAAAAATTTAATGATGAATCAATACTAGTAATAGAAATGTCATCACATCAACTAGAATTTGTACACAATAGTCCACATATAGGAGTAATATTAAACCTATATCAAGATCATCTTGATCATACAGGAACATTAGAAAAATATCACAACGATAAAATGCATATGTTCAAATACCAAGATAAATCTGATATAGGAATATATGATGGGCAAAATGAATATCTAATAAACCTAATAAATAAGAATAATTATGAATCTAAATTATATAGCTTTAAAGTAAATGAAAAATCAGATATATATGTTGAAAACAATAAAATCTATTATAACAATGAAATGATATATGATGGAAATCAAAAAAGAAATTTAATAGGAAGTCATAATCTTAAAAATATAATGGTTACACTACTAATAACAAAACTATTAAACCTTGATATAAAAAAAGCAACAGAAACAATAAATAAATTCAATCCACTAGAACATAGACTAGAACGTGTCGGAACATACAATAACATAACATACTTTAATGATACAATCGCTACAATTCCAGAAGCAACAATCAACGGAATAAACGGATTAGGAAACGTAGACACGCTTATATTTGGAGGAATGGATAGAAATATAGATTATAATAATTTCATAGAATTTTTAAGAAACTCAAATGTATCAAATTTAATAGGATTACCAGAAACAGGATATAAAATCTGTAACATACTAAAAGAAAAAAATACTAATAAAAACATATACATGGTTGAAACAATAGATGAAGCAGTAGATATTGCTGATAAACATACAAAACCAAATCATGTATGTCTCCTATCCCCTGCCGCATCAAGTTATAATAAATTTAAAAACTTCGAAGAAAAAGGAAACTATTATAAAAACGTAATAAAAAATAAATATGAAAGTTAGAAAAAATCTAACTTTTTTTATTATTTCTAAGGAAATTTTTTTTAAACATCGTATGATATTTATAGGAGGGATAAAATGAATGAATTCAAAAAACTATCAAACGATAAAATGAGCAAATTAATACTATCAAATAAAACTTATTTAAATTGGTTTCTAGAAAGATTCCTTAAAAGAAAAATACAAAACTATAAAATAATAAATAAAATAAATAACAAAGAAATAAATGAATCAGAAATAATAGAACTATTAAAACAAGAACTAGAAACAAATAATGTACACACAAAAAATAAAACAGTAGATTTATTAATAAAAACACCAAAAGAAATAATAGACATCGAAATAAATAATATCTTTGACGAAAACACAAAAAAAAGAAACTTTGCTTACATGTCAAACATATACTCAAATCTACTAAAACATGGACAAAGTTATGATGAACAGCCAAGATGTATACAAATAAATATATGTAATAATATAACAGAAGATTATAATTACGATAACCATTGTTTGCTAGGAGAAAAATATAAGAATAAATTTATAGATAATATTAATTTTTTAGTATATGATGTTGCAAAATATAAAAATATATTGTATACTGATAACAAGAAGTTAATTAATAAATATGCACATATCATAATATTTGACTGCAATAAAGAAGAACTAGATTTACTAGGAAAATACAATGAAATGGCAAAGGAGATAGGTAAAATGATAAAAGAATACAATGAAGAAAACATATATAACTTTTTAACAGACGCAGAATCAATAGAAAAACTACATAAAGCACAATTAAAAACAGCACAAGAAAAAGCTATGAAAGAAGGTTTTCAAGAAGGAATAGAAAAAGGAATTGAACAAGGGATTGAACAAGGGATTGAACAAGGGATTGAACAAGGAATTGAACAAGGCATCGAAAAAGGTATCAAAACGACAAAAAATAAAACAGCATTATCACTTTTAAAAAATAAAGTACCACTAAATATAATTGAAGAAGTAACAGGTTATTCACAAGAATATTTAAAATCAATACAAATATAAGACTTAAAAAAAGTCTTTTTTTATGCACTTATTCTACATTATTTTCAAAATCGAACATATATAATAGCAATAGGTGATAAAAAATGAATATAATTAAGAATATTAAATACATAAACAAATTAAAAAAAGAAACAAATGATATAAAATTTCTAAACGAAATACAAAATTTAAATAATAAGATCAAAACATATAATACACCAAATGAAATATATGAAGAAAAAATTGATAAACACTATCAAACAATAAAAAAAATGTTCTTAAATAAAAAAAGTAACAACATAAGATATCTAAAAACAAAAAAAATGGCATATGAATACCATCTTTATCTTTTAAACAACTATTATAATGAAATATGTAAAACCAAATTTCTAGAGAAATTGAGTAATTAAAACATCACGGCACTTATTTTCAAGTTCATCATCAAGTGGTTCTAACTCGATTTCTTTTTTATTTTTACACTTCAAACCTATCTTTATAATATAATCAGCTAAAGCTGGATTCTTAGAAAGTAAAGGTCCATGTAAATAAGTACCAATAACATTATCCAACATAAAGCCTTCAAAATCATAAGTATTATTTGGATTTTTATATAAGATTTTACCAAACGAATTACTAATATCATAAGTAATCCCGCCATGATTCTCAAAACCAATTACCTTATAAGGTTCACCATCAATTTGAGATTCAATAATAATATTACCAATATTACGATTGCGCTTACCTCCACTAACAGTATAATAATCAAATATTCCTAATCCATCAATAACTTGACCATCTGCATCCTTATAATACTTACCAAACAATTGAAAACCTCCACAAATAAGTAATACAAAAACGCCCTTATCAATTGCAGAAATAATATCTTCTTTATACTTAACTAAATCCTCAGATAAAATAGATTGTTCTCTATCGGCTCCTCCACCCATAAAAATCAAATTATAATCACTAAAATTAGGCTTATCTTCTAAAATAGAATAAGTATCAACTTGACACTCAATACCTCTTTTTTGAAGTCTATACTTTAAAACTTCAATATTACCAGAATCACCATACAAATCTAATAAATCAGGATACAAATATAAAATCTTATAAACCATTCTTATCACCCTTATAATTTAAAACAGCACGTCTTGTATCAGTAGTAGCAGTATAATTAAATATAACATATTTCTTGCCATTATTCTTATACAAATTGTTTACAGCTTCATCAATACTTTGATAAACCTCTATTTTTTTTACATCATAACCACTATTCTTAATTCTAACAGCCATATCATAAGCACGAGTACCACTAGTAATTATTCTATCAACATTATTTAAAATGCTAAAATTAATATCCCAAATCCAAGAAACATCCTTACCATCAGCTATTTTATCATTCAAAACAAACATCATCTCTTTATGTTCATCATCTTGATTCATATAATTAATAGTAACATTCGCACCGGTTGGATTCTTAACTAAATTAAGAACAGTAGGACAATCATTAATAACAACACTTTCTAATCTTCCATTGTTAAGTTCAAAACCTTTAACACTTTCATATAAATAATCCATCGAAATATCATATATTGAACTTAACATAAAAGCTGCAGAAACATTATACATATTATAAATAGTATTATAACGAGTCTCAAAAGTTTTATTATTATATTCAAATTTACCTTTTTTCAAATCAATACCACTAACAATTGAATCAATATTATTCTTACCAAAATCACAATTAGGACAATGAAACTTTCCTACATGAGAATACTGATAATAATCATACTCTAAGCGAGCAGAACAGAAAGGACAGTATTTTCCTTCTCCCCTATCGCGCATACTAGATGTCGCACCACTAAATTTTTCTACACCATAATAATATACTTTACACTTGCTCTTATTAAATCCAAGTCTAGAAACATTAGGATCATCACTATTTAAAATTAAATTGCCAGTATATCCTTCCAAAAATTTATCAATTTTTTGAATTAAAGTTTCAACCTCTCCAGTTCTATCAAGTTGATCCCTAAAAAAATTAAGAACAACAAAACTATCAAGTTTTAAATCTTTAAATACAACAGGTATATAATGTTCATCACACTCTAAAACTAAATAATCACACTTGATATTACCAGATAAATCACAATTCTTAACCAATAATGACGTAATACCAGTATTGATATTATTTCCTTCCCTATTACTAACAACACTACCTGAGTTAGATAAAATATTACTAATCAAATTAGTAGTAGACGTTTTACCATTAGTACCTGTAACAGCAATAACATTACCAGTAATATTAAAATGTTTTAATATATTCTTATTCAATCTCAAAGCAATATTTCCAGGTAAAGTACCACCATTCTTACCTAGTAACTTCATAAATTTATAAACAAACTTACAAATTAAAATTACAATTTTATAATACATATTTACACCAACCTATAATTCATTTCAATAATTATTATAACACAACAAGAGAGTTTAAAACAAAAAAAAGAAAAATTATTTTTCTTTACTAATCATATATAAAATAATATCAATAATTTCTCTTTTCATAATATCATATTTCATATTATCATGATTGTGATAAACAACTTCATGGCAAAAATTATCAACCAATCCAATCATTATATGAACCTTTTCATAAATATTAGAAATAACAAATCCATTTTTTTTAAGAGAAGAAACTATCCTATCAGTTAATTCCAATTCACTTTTTGAAAAAATATCTTTAATTTCTGAATCAATATGACTCATAGACATTAATTCCTCATGTGCTCTATAAGACATTTTATGAGTATCAATAAAATTATCTATAATATTACCTAACAAATTATGAATATTATCGTTATTAATTTCCCTATTTTCAAAAACATCAAACATTGGGAACATAAAACTATTAGAATAATTCTTAACACCCTCAATAAAAATATCTCTCTTATCATTAAAATATTGATAAATAATTCCAGTAGAAACACCTGCATACTTAGCGATATCAACACAATTAACATTATGATATCCTTGCTCACACATAAGTTCAAAACCCTTTTCTATAATTCTCTGCTTTTTAAGAATAGCACTCTCTTTAATTGGCTCTCTAATATCACCCATAAAATCACCTAACTAAATATATTATAGCACAAATAATGTAATTATTCATTCCCTTTCAAACTAGAAACCATATCTATCTTTTTAACCTTTCTAGCTAAAAACTTAGAAACTAAATAAGAAACAGCGAATGTACCAATTGATGCAATAATATAAGTTCGTAAAGTAATGAATGCACCAAAATCATAATGTTCTTCAATAGCAGTTTTAAATAGCCAATCGGTCAAATAAAATCCTAATGGTAATCCAAATATTATAGAAATAACTGAAATCCAATTATTTTGCTTAATAAATATTTTTCTTATCTTTTTATCTTCAAAACCTAATACTTTTAAAGTAGCAAATTGATATTGTTTCTCACTATAAGAAAGAATTCCTAGATTATAAATAATAATTGCACCAAGCAACACAGCAATACCGATAATCAAAACCAACATAGTTTTCATCATAGAAAGCATACCATTCATACCTTCCTTCAAATTATCAATATTTTGAATAGCAACAACATTATTAATTTCCTTAACACTACTCAAATCCATATTTGTATATATTGAATCAGGTTTATAATCAATACCTAAACTTTCTAAATATTCTCTTGTCATAGATACATTTTGATTTTGAGGATCCTTATTAAAACCAATTATCTCTGAAGTATAATATTTGTTATCACCATAAATATGCCACTCAATTTTATCACCAATTTTATATCCTTTATTAGAAGCTAACTTATATGTAACATATACTCCATTATCATTAGGTTTTTCCTTTATCCTATTTTTATTATCAACAAACCTTACATAATCAGAAGCATCAGTGACAAATATATTATTAGACTCTCTCTTACCATCACTATCTTTAATTTCGATACCTATACTTTCTGATGAATAACTACCATATTTATCATATAACACTTGTAACTCTTTATCAGATAAATTTTCCTTAATACTTAATTTATAATCAAAATTATATAAATCTTCAAATTGCAATTTAACAAAGAAATTCATTGAATCTAACATACCTAAAGCACAAACTATAAGCATACAACAACCTAAAATACCAGCAACACCCATAATGGTTCTCATTTTATTTCTTAAAATGTCCCTAACATTCCATATTGATTCAAAACTTAATTTCTTAAAAAATCCTTTTTTAGTAATATTTAATGTTCTTCCCTTAACACTTGGTATTTTATTCCTAAGAGTTTCTGCAGGATTTTCTCTTAATATACTTCTTCCAGTTATATAAGTAATAACTCCTACAATAAATACAACAATTAAAGAAACATAATAACTTGATATATCCATAAATGGAGCTCCATTTGGTATTTCAAAGAAAACCATTTCAGTTCCAATAAATATATTACCTATTCCATAATATCCAAGTAACAAACCAACTACACAAGCAAAAACACTAATCCAAAAACCATAACCTATATAATGGAATAATATTCTATTATTACTAAATCCTAATGCCTTTAACGTTCCAATTTGAGTTCTTTGATTTTTAACAACTCTAGTCATTGTTGTAATAACAGAAAGCATCGCAATAAATAAAAATATTCCAGAAAAAACCCCAACATAAGTTTTTCCCTCATCAATTTCACCTTGATAAGCTGCATATGAAGACATATCTTCAACATTAATAATTGCCTTTGCATTTTTAACATTATCCTCAATATTATTCTTAACATTATCCCTATAATTATTATCCTTAACATCAACCATTATACTTGAAAAAGGAATATACTTTTTATAATCAAAATCTGGCATTGCCATATCAAATACTTTTTCATCCTTAATATTTGATTCCCTCATAACAAGAGATTTTATGTAATCCTCTGTTATTTCATTAGTAGACATATAAGCAAATCCAAATTTTTCCCTGTCAGGATATAACTCAGAAGAATCACTTACATCATACAAATGATCTGGAACATTAATACGACCTAATACTTCTTCATGTAATTCCATACCATCATATTTAACAAGGACAGTATCTCCAACATTAATATTATTTTTCTCACAATAAAAATTATCTAACCAAATACCACTCTTATTAAAATCAAAACCTTCACCATCAATTACATAAAATTTAGAAATATTATTTGATTCAATAAAATTAAGAAGCAAAATCTTTTCATTATCAGTAGTAGCACTAACAGATAACTTAAGTTCAGCATCATTAACATTATCCATCTTCTTAATACTTTTTAAATCATCATGATTTAATAACCCCATTACATTTAAATCAAACAAATTATTTTCAGAATAAAACTTATCAGCTGTTTTAGCCATACCACCCATATATGCCTTAATTCCAGAATAAGCCATTATTCCTATCATAACCATTAAAAAAATTGTTATAAATTGAGATAAATTATTACGAATATCTCTAAACATTTTTCTTTTTAACATATTACCACTTAACCTCATCTATATTTTTTGGATGATTATTTAATATATTAGACTCAACTTTACCATTCTTAATATTAATAACTCTATCAGCAATATCAGCAATCAAAGCATTATGAGTAACTATAATAACAGTAGTATCATAATCACTTTGTTTTCGAAGTAGTTTTAATACCTCAACACCAGTTTTAGAATCAAGAGCTCCTGTAGGTTCATCACATAAAAGAACCTTAGGATTCTTCATAATAGCACGTGCAATACTAACTCTTTGTTGTTCACCACCAGAAAGTTCCTGTGGAAACTTACCTGCATGTTTTAACAAACCAACACTTTTTAAAACCTCTGAAGAATTCTTAGAAGTATTAGTAACATCCTTTATAAGATTAACATTTTCATCAACAGTTAACGTTGGCATAATATTATAAAACTGAAAAATAAAACCAACTTCATTCGCCCTATATCTTGTTAACTCCTTATCATTATACTTAGAAATATCATTATCACCAATAAAAATATTACCACTAGTAGCCTTATCCATACCACCTAATAAATTAAGTAAAGTACTCTTACCAGCTCCAGATGGACCAAGAATAACAACAAACTCACCTTGATTGATACTTAAATCAATACCATCCAAAGCATTATACTTTTGCCCACCTACTTCATAAATTTTTTTTACATTTTTTAACTCTATAAAACTTTTTTCCATTTTAAACCTCTTTCTATATGAAATAAATTTCATATAAATGATACATCATTATAATAAATAAGTCAATACACAATATGAAAAAAAATTCATATTAAAAAAGATAGATAAAAATCTATCCTAAAGCTACATCCAAAATCATCATTAATACAAAACCTAAAGAAACGCCTATAGTACCTATACTAGACTGTTTTAAAGTATTAGCACCAGGAATCAACTCCTCAGAAACAACATATATCATAGCACCAGCAGCAAAAGATAATAAAAAAGGCATAATAGGAGTCATAACACTTGTCAACAATATTGTAATTACTGCAGCAATCGGTTCAACAATTCCAGACAAAGTTCCATAAATAAAAGACCTTATTTTACTATATCCTTCACTTTTTAAAGGCATAGATATAATAGCTCCTTCAGGAAAGTTTTGAACAGCAATTCCTATTGTAAGAGCTAATGCAGCAGCATACGTTATACCAGCATTACCACTTAAAAATCCTGCAAAAACAGCACCAACTGCCATACCCTCAGGTACATTGTGAATTGTAACAGCCATTATTAACATAGTAGTTCTCTTTAACTTACTATCTCTTTTTGAAAACTTAAAATAAGGAACTACAAAATCAATTGCTAAAAGAAATAAAATTCCAAACATAAATCCAATAGATGGAAATAACCAGGCTATATGATTAGCCTCTTGTTCCATCTCTATTGCAGGAATCAATAAAGACCAAACACTTGCCGCAATCATAACACCAGAAGCAAAGCCCAACAAAAACCTTTCCACTTCACTCTTAATTTTATTTTTCATAAAAAATACAAGTGCAGAACCAAAGGTAGTACCTATAAAAGGTATTAATATACCAATAATAATGTTCATTAAACCACCTGTATTATATTATTCTATAATAAAAAAAAAGACACAAAAAAAAGTATATTATTTAATATACTCTTTTCCTCCCATATAAGGTCTTAATACTTCAGGAATACGAATACTTCCATCCTCTTGTAAATTATTTTCTAATAATGCTATCAAAGCACGAGTAGAAGCTAAAACAGTATTATTTAAAGTATGAGGATAATAATTTCCTTTTTCTCCTTTAACTCTAATACCTAAACGTCTTGCTTGAGCATCACCTAAAGTAGAACAAGAACCAACCTCAAAATACTTCTTCTGACGTGGACTCCAAGCTTCAACATCACATGATTTAACCTTTAAATCAGCTAAATCACCACTACAGCACTCTAAAGTTCTAACAGGAATATTTAAATTTCTAAATATTTCAACAGTATATTGCCACATCTTATTATACCATTCCATAGACTCCTCAGGTTCACAAATAACAATCATCTCTTGTTTTTCAAATTGATGAACACGATATATTCCTCTTTCTTCAATACCATGAGCACCAACTTCTTTTCTGAAACATGGAGAATAAGAAGTCATAGTTATAGGTAACTCTTGTTTATTAATCATCTGTCCCTTAAACTTACCAATCATAGAATGTTCACTAGTACCAATTAAATATAAATCTTCACCCTCAATTTTATACATCATTGCGTCCATTTCTTCAAAAGACATAACACCAGTAACAACATCACTTCTAATCATAAAAGGTGGAATACAATAAATAAAATTCTTATCTATCATATAGTCCCTTGCATAACTCAACATTGCACTAACAAGTCTTGCAGCATCTCCCATTAAATAGTAAAAACCATTACCACTAGTTCTACCAGCACTCTCCTTATCAAGTCCATTAAAACTTTCTAATATATCCGCATTATAAGGAATCTCATAATCTGGAACAACTGGTTCACCAAACTTTTCAATCTCAACATTCTTTGAATCATCTTCTCCAATTGGAACACTATCATCAATAATATTAGGAATAACCATCATCTTATCATGAATATCTTTTTCTAACTCAGCTTCACGATTCTCTAACTCCACTATTTCATTACTAATCTTACCAATTTCTTCCTTAATTAAAGAAGCCTCATCCTTCTTGCCATCACGCATCAAAGTTCCAATTTCTGAACTCTTGCTATTCTTTAAAGCACGTAGTTCATCTCCACGACTTTTACACTTACGATACTCTAAATCCATATCATAAATTTCATCAACCAAACCAAGTTTCTTATCTTGAAATTTCTTCTTAATATTTTCCTTAACTAACTCCTTATTTTCTCTTATTAACTTAATATCTATCATAATATCCCTCCCAAATTCTAAAAAAAGACCATCATAGGAGCGATTAACGCGGTACCATCCTACAACAGTCTTAATTAAGATAACGGCTTCACACCGGAAATTATTAATTTCTCTCCAGAGTAGATTCATAAATACCTATTATTAGTTTACACCGACCACTAACTCTCTATATAATAAAATACTTACTACTAATCTCCTTCATCAATTTACAAAAATATTTTAGCACCTATTTATTTATTATGTCAACAATTTTTTTAATTAATCCAATTTAACACTATCTAAATCAGCAAAATATTCATCCCCATCAATATAAATATCAACAGGAATTTTTCTTAATCTAAATATTCCCGCTGATTCAATATCAATATTTTTAAAATCACTAATGATTTTTTTATATGCCTTATTATTAGCGATATTACTTATAAGAAATATCTTACCATCAAGTATAAATTTTAAACAATAAGAACGCTGCCTATGCCCAACAATCCTATAATATCCACCAATTATATATCCACATTTTTTTATTCCTTTTTTCATCTTTGTATACTTTTTATTATCATGGAATTCTAAAACAAACAGAAAAATAATAAATAATGTAAGTATCACAAATACAACTAAAAAACTAATAAAATTAAAAAAAAGAAAAAGACATCCAAAAAAGAAAATACCAACAATGTAAATTAAAAAAATAATTAAATAATTGTTTACATATCTTAATTTCATATTACATCTTCTCCAATTTAACACTTTCTAAAACAGGACTTATCTTGTCTCCATAAACATATACATCAATAGGTATTCCTTTCAATAATAATCCATCACCATATAAACTATATCTATCTTGAAATGTTTCAAATAATTTAACATAAACATCATTTTTCTCCATGCCACCAAATGAATACACTTTACCATCAACATATATATCAATTTCACCAGAATTACAATGATCATTAATAGTTATAATATAACCTTTTTTCTTTTCACCATTCATCTTAATAATTTTTTGAGATGCATTATAAAGAAATGTAGGAATAACAACAACAATTATCAAAAGAATCCACAATATAGTATCAAAAATATAATCAGAACTTAGTAACTCATCTAATGGAATATTAAATAAACAAATAATAAAAATTAATAAAGTAATACAACAAAATATTAAAGCAGCGTTTGACTTTTTCATATTACCACCACCCTAATAATATCAAAAAAATAACTTTATTACAAGTTATTTTTTTATAAATTATAAGACCATCTACACATAGTTTTTAAAGTAATAGTAGACACCTATTAATAACTGTCAATATTATTTAATAATCTCTACAACATCACCAGAACTAATTAAATGAGCATTCGCATCATCAGTATCTATATGCATCTCAAATGCATAATTAGGGCTAACCTTAAACTGAACATTATAAAGAATTCCACCTTTTTCTCCAGGTAATTTAACATTAACACTCTTCATGCCTTCAAACCCAAACTGAACCATTTGATCAGGAGTTATGTGAATATGACGAGTCGCAATGATACAACCTTCTTTCAAATCAATACTACCATTAGGACCAATCAAAGTAACTCCTTCACTACCTGCCAAATCACCAGAATCTCTCACAGGTGGATTAATACCTAATTTAAAAGCATCTGTTTTAGAAACCTCAACCTGAGTATAACTACGAACTGGTCCTAAAACCCTAACATTACTAATCTCACTTTTTTCAGTCTTAATTGTAACAACAGAATTAGACGCAAATTCACCAGGTTGAACCAACATTTTTTTAACCTCTAACTCATAATTTTCTCCAAATAAAATTTTTAAGTCACGCTCACATAAATGAACATGTCTATTAGAAACACCTACTTTAACTTCCATAACTACCTCCTAAACTAATATTAACACATCACAATTAAAAATTCAATCATAGCTAATAAAAAAAAACATATAATTAAATGAAAGGAGTCAAAATGAACACATATTACAATAGAGATATATTTCCACAAAACTTTAACAATGAAAATATAGAAATACAAAATAGAGACTATGCAAATATTCCAAAAAACATTCCTCCAACAATTGAAAATATACTAAGAACAAATAAAGGAAAACAAGCAAAAATATACATGACATTTCCATACATAAATGAGATAAAAGAATTCAGTGGAATAATTGAACAAAATGGAAATGATTATATAGTATTAAGTGAACCTAGAACAGGAAAATGGAACCTTCTTCCATTAATATATCTAAGCTATATAACATTTGATGAAAATATAAATTATAATAATTGATTTAAAAAATGAAATTTGCTATAATGATAATAGGTGATAAATATGAATATAATAATGTACTCATTAATTATCTTTATAGTTGTATGTATAATTCTAATGTGGATAATTGGAACATATAATAAATTCCAATCATTTATAATAAGATTAAATGAAGCAGAAGCTAGTATTGATACAACACTAAGAAAAAGATTTGACCTATTAAATAAATCAATAAGTATAATAGAAGAAAATACAAAAGAAGAAAACGTATTAAAAATAATCGAAAAAATACGATCAAAAAAAATATCTAACTTTGAATTAGATAGACAATTATATGACGCAATAAATGAATATACAAGATACAAAGAAAAATATAATGAATTAAAAAATAATACAGATTTTCTAAAAATTGATATAGAACTAAATAGTACTGAAGCAGAAATAGTTGCACTTCGAAAATATTATAATGACATAATAACAGATTACAACAAATTAGCAAAAACATTCCCATCAAATATAGTAAGAATTTTATGTAAATATAAAAAGAAACCATACTTTGATGGAAAAAATATGGATGACAATATCACTAATGATTTTAAACTATAATCATAGTGATTTTTTTTTGACCTTAGAAACACTATTATCATAAGCTATATCAATTAGATAATATAAATACTTACTATCACTAACAGAAAAACCAATAATATCTATTAAATCATTAATAAATAAAGATTCAACCTTCTTTCTAAAAACAACATTATCAGAACAAATAACAAACAATTCACCATTAATAATCTTAGGATATAACCCCTTTTTATTTAAAATATATAATAAATTATTTTTTTCATTTATCTCAATATCATTTAAATAATACATAATACCAACTCCAAGAATAATTTTACACTAATTATTTTTGATACTCAATATAGATAAAAAAATATATTGAAAAAAATATATTTTTAAATTATAATTATATAGAGGTGTTAAAATGAATAATTTAATAATTAAAAAAGATAAATCATCAATCATTACTTCAATACTATTTCTAATATTAGGAATCTGCTTATTTATAAATCCAACAGAAATGGTAAAATTTATTACTTACATAATCGGTGTAATATTTGTAGTATACGGAAGTATAAAACTATATAACTACTATAAATTCAAAGAATCAATATCAAATATACAACTAACACTTGGTATAACAACCATAGTATTAGGAATAATAATAATGTTTTGTAACGGAATAATAGAATTTACAATAAGACTAGTAATGGGAGGATTTATACTTGCAAACGGTATAAATAAACTAATAGTAGCGCTTAATAGTAAAGAAACAAATCCAAAATGGACAGGTTTATTTATAATATCAATAATTTTAATAATTGGTGGTTTATACATGTTACTAAAATCAAATATAGTATTATCAACTGTAGGATTAGTATTAATAATATATTCATCAGTAGACATTGTAAGTTATATATTATATCCAAAAAATAAAGAAATAATAAAATAGTGATTACTCACTATTTTTTTTCTTACTAACATAAATAATTATTAAACCAAAAGCAACAACACTCGCATAAATCAAATATTTATAATCAAAAGAATCCTTCTTCTCTTCATCAACAACATTATCCTCTTCAATTTTAATTATATATTCACCATCTCTAGAATACATATAATTTTCACGAGCAAATTTCGCAATATATTCCGGATCTTTCAACTTTTGAATATCACTATTTAATGATTGCTCATTTTTTTGTAAAACTTTTAATTCCTGTTCTAAATCAGATTTAGTCTTTTCTAAAACCATAATTCTATATGAGTAATAGAATAAATTAAAAAGAAAATAACAAATAACAAATAATGATAAAGTACCAAAAAAAGCAAGCCTTCTTTTTGACTTTTTATTTTTTTTCTTAGCCACTATTACTCACCTACTTTACTAAATAAAGTATATCATTTTTTTAACCTTTTTTCAACTACAGAACACACTAAATTTTCAAGTATAAACCCCAAAATAATTAATAAAACTTCATAAAAATGAAAAATACCATAATTAATATATTTTAAAACAATAAAATATAAAAGTGTAAAAACTAGTACAAGAAAAAAAGTTAAAAGAAAACTAAGAATTCCCTTCCCTATTATATATTTATAATTAAGGCCTATAAAAAAAGAAAAAACAAAGCCATATATTAAAGAAAACAAAATAGTTTTAACTTGAATAACTATACTCATCTAAACAGTTTACTAAAAACCCCATCTTCTTTATTTTTCTTTCCACTATCCATATAAGTTAAACTATTAATTTTTCCCTTAATAACAACATTTCCCTGAAAAGTGTCAAGCTTTACAATTTCTAATTCCTCACCTTTAATAACAACATACCCCATAATAGTATCCATCAAAAACTCCTCATTATCAAAACTATCAATTTTCTTAACACCACTTATACTAATATTTTTTCTCTCATTAATAGAAACACTATGACTACTAGTAATAATTTCCTTGTCCATATAAACCTCCTAAAAAAACATATGAAAAAATCAGGAAAATATTCCTGATTAATTTTTAATAAAGAACTCATCATACCAAACAAGGAAACAATAAATTGCCCAAACTTTTTTATAATTATCTCTTTTTCTATTTCTATGATCATCAAGTAACTTCATAATTTTTTTATTATTAAACAACTCCAAACTAATAGGAGAATTAAACTTTTCTTTAATCATATCATAAACTGCATCTTCTCTAACCCACTCTCTTAAAGGAACAGGAAACCCTAACTTTTCCTTCTTATAAGCATCAGTAGGAATAACACCATGAGAAGCTTCTCTCAAAGCAACCTTAGTATTTTCTTTAGTAATTTTGTGATTATAAGAAATAGTACGAGCTAACTTAAATACCTCAATATCAGTAAAAGGTACACGACCTTCTATAGAATTAGCCATAGTCATCTTATCAGCCTTCTGTAAAATATCCTTTACTAACCAAAACTTAATATCAATTGCTTGCATCTTAGTAACATTATCTTGTCCACTTTGTTCTTTATAATAAGGAGCACATATCTCTTTATTACTTGGATAGTTAGCCTTAAAATTAACAATTTTATGAGCTTCTTTCTCTAAAAATACCTTATTAACACTAATATAATCTTCCTCTAAAGTTCTACCACTTCTAACCAAGAAATTGATACCCCTTACCTCAGGTAACAAGCTACAAACCTTAGAAACACCTCTTCTAAACCAAAAAGGTAATTTATTATAAAATTTAGCATCAATATATCTACGATAATAACCATATCCACCAAAGAACTCATCAGCACCTTCACCAGATAATACAACCTTAACATCATGACTAGCTAACTCTGCAACAAAATATAAAGCAATCGCAGCAGGATCCGCAACAGGCTCATCAAAATGATACATCAACTTTGGAATAATATTAATATACTCTTCCTTAGTAATAGCCTTACTAATATTCTCAATACCTAACTTCTTAGCTAAATCTTTAGCATACTTAGTTTCATCGTATCTAGGATCATCAGAACCAACAGTATAAGTTTTATGAGGTTTAGCAAGCGATACAATATAAGAAGAATCAATACCACTACTCAAGAAAGATCCAACCTCAACATCACTAATCATATGATGTTGTACACTTTCTTCCATAGTCTTACTAATATCATCAACTAACTTATCAAAATCATCCGATTTAGCATCAAAAGTCAAATCAAAATATCTATTAAGATCTAACTTACCATCTTTATAAATAAAATAGTAACCAGGCTCTAACTTATAAACATCCTTAAAAAAAGTATCATTTAAAGGAGAATAATTAAAACTTAAATAAGCAGGAATCAAATCACGATTTAACTCCTTAACAAAATCTTCATTATCCAAAAAAGCCTTAATCTCAGATGCAAACATAAACTTATCATCAGTATAATAATAGTAAAAAGGTTTAATACCAAAGTGATCCCTTGCACCAAATAATTCTTTATTATTAACATCCCAAATTACAAAAGCAAACATTCCACGAAGTTTATTTAAAATATCCTTGCCATACTCCTCATAACCATGAAGAATAACCTCAGTATCAGTACTAGTAGAAAACTTATGTCCACACTTAACTAAATCTTCCTTTAATTCTTTATAATTATAAATTTCACCATTAAAAATAATAACCAAACTATTATCCTCATTATAAATAGGTTGACTACCACCCTCTAAATCAATAATAGATAACCTTCTATGACCTAACGCAACATCTTCATCAATATACTTACCCTCTCCATCAGGACCTCTATGAATAATTCTTTTTAACATTAAATCAAGATTTTTTTCCTTCTTTTCTTTATCCCATTTATTTACAAATCCACATATTCCACACATAATTTGCCTACTTTCTAACAAATTAATTATACTATAATAATAAATCTTTGTAAATTAATAAACACAATATTTACATAACTTAACAATCAAATAAATAAAATAAAGTAAAAAATCAAATTAAATAAATATATTATGATATAATTTAAAAAAAAAGGAGAGAAGAAATGGAAATAATTGGAACAATACTACCAATAACTTTACTATTATTGGGATTACTAATAATTATCTTTTTTGCTTATTGCCTAATAGTATTACCACTAAAAACAACACTAGCTAATCCAAAATATTTAAAAAAAGCAAAAGCAACAATAAAAGACATGAAAAGAGAAGATACATTTGATGAAGAAGGATTAATAACAGGACACAGAGTAAAAATAACATGCAATCTTGAATATAATAATATTCAAGAAGAAAAAGAACTACTATATAATGAAGATTATAACGAATTAAATATTGGAGATACAATCAATTGTATATATAATTTTAAAAATAATACACTTTCAACCCAAAAAAACATAAAAACAATCAGATTTTTTTCAATAATAATACTAATAGTAATTCTATTCATTATATTACTTATAACAAATGCAATTCACATAAATGAAAAAACAAGAAATATAATAACATTCTTACTAACTGGAATTGGATGTACATATTTTGGAATAAGAAATCTAAAAACATATTACAATATAAAAACAAAAAAATATATTGAAATTAATGGAACAATAATAAACATTCATAAAAAAAGAGATTTTGATTCAGAAGTAGCAATATATAAATATGCACCTGAAATAAAATATACATATGACGGAAAAGAAAAATTTTATATATCATCATATTGGAGTAATAATTCAAAATTAAATAATATAGGTGATGATTACATAATCTACTATGATAAAAAAACAAAAAAAATATATGAAAAGCCAAATAACTTATCGGGATTTATTTTCTTAAGCTTTGGTATATTCTTAATAATTGGAATGATTATATATTCTTTAAAATAAAAATGTAGGAATTAACCTACATTTTTTATTGCCTCATTAACACATTCCATATCATCTAAATGATACTTAACACCCTTAATAATTTGAT
>CAMVNW010000011.1 GCA_947168965.1 uncultured Caryophanales bacterium | reverse complement strand
TTTATGTAATATTAAGGAACTTTCAAAAAAATCTCGTATTATATTTATAGGAGGTATAAAAAATAAATTATATAAATAAAAATCTAAAAAAAATAAATCAAAACAACACAATAGGAATAATAATATGTAAAAAAGAAAATAAATTTATACTAGAATACTGTAGTGATCCGCGAATATATGAAACGACATATCTATTAGTAAAAGAAAACATGACAGAATATTCCTAAAAAAGTAATTGAAATATATTACTTTTTTGTGTATAATCTTATGTGTCAAAGAGGTGAGTTATGGAAAAACTAATATTAATAAAATATGGAGAACTAACAACAAAAAAAGATAATAGAAAAACATTTATAAAAACACTAGAAACAAATATAAAAAATAAAATTAATAATTTATATACAAGTATTACAAAAACAATGTCAAGAATGTATATAACTTACGATGAAATAAATGAAGAAGAAATTTTAAAAAAATTAACAAAAATATTTGGTATACATAGTATAGTTATATGTGTGTGTGTTAATACTAATGAAGATGACATAAAAAATAAAGTATTAGAAATATTAAAAGATAAAGAATTTAAAACATTTAAAGTTTCGACAAAAAGAAGTGATAAAACATTTCCACATACATCAATGGAATTCAATAATATAATAGGAGCACTAGTACTTAAAAATTTCAATACAAAAGTAGATGTTCATAATCCAGAATTAAATTTAGAAATAGAAATAAGACAAGAAGGAACATTTATATATAATAAAGAGATTAAAGGACTAGGTGGATATCCAGTAGGAATCCAAGGAAAAGGATTATTAATGTTATCAGGTGGAATAGACTCACCAGTTGCGGGGTACTTATCTTTAAAAAGGGGAGTTAATATAGAATGCTTATACTTTGAATCTCCTCCACATACAAGTTTAAATGCAAAAAATAAAGTATTAAAACTAGCTGAAATATTAAATGATTACTCAGGAACAATAAAAGTACACGTTGTACCATTTACGAGTTTACAAGAAGAAATATACAAGAATATTCCTGGTAATTATAATATAACCATAATGAGAAGAATGATGTATAGAATAGCTGAGAAATATGCAAAAAGAAGAAACTGTAAAATATTAATAAATGGAGAATCAATTGGTCAAGTCGCAAGTCAAACACTAAATAGTATGGTAGTAATAAATAACGTAACAAACATGCCTGTAATTAGACCAGTAGCTTGCTTAGATAAACTAGAAATAATAGAAATTTCAAAAAAAATAAATACATACGAAACAAGTATATTACCATATGAAGACTGTTGTACTATATTTGTACCTAAACATCCAGTAATAAATCCATCACTAGAAGCAGCTATAGAATATGAAAAATTAATTCCATATGAAGAATTAATTAATGAATGTATAAAAAATATTGAAACAATAAAAATAAAAAAACAAGAAAGAGACGAACTACTATAAACCAAAAATTTCCATAAAAAAAAACGTATTAAAAAACCAAATGTGCACATTCTATTAGTGTACAGGAGGTGAACACAATGAATAAAGAAAATAATAAATTCGTAGTTCCAGGATCAAAACAAGCTATCGAAAGAATGAAATATGAAATAGCTAATGAATTTGGTGTAAATCTTGGACCAGATGCTACTTCTAGAGCTAACGGATCTGTAGGTGGAGAAATCACTAAAAGATTAGTTAAAATGGGAGAACAACATTTAGGTGGATCAAACTACCAAAGTAAGTAATTATAGAAATGGACAGTTGAAATAACTGTCTTTTTTTAGATAAAATTACCACGTAAAAAAACCAAAAAACAACAAAAAATAATAATGAGGTGAGAAGTATGAATAACAAATTAATAGTTCCAGGATCAAAACAAGCATTAGAAAACTTAAAATATGAAATAGCTAGAGAACTAGGAATAAACTTAGGCGCTGATACATCAAGTAGACTAAACGGAACAGTCGGTGGCGAAATGACAAAAAGACTAGTTGAATTAGGAAAACAATATTATAATGAAACAAAATAAAGAATATCAAAGATATTCTTTTTATAATATTTTATCAACTAAACCATAATCCAAAGCCTCATTACTATCTAAAAAATAATCCCTTTCAGTATCTTGCTCAATAACAGAAATATCCTTAAGAGTATTATCAGATAAAATTTTATTTAACTTTGATTTCAACTTTAAAATTCTTTCAGCAGCAATCTTAATCTCAGTAGCTTGACCTTGAGCTCCACCTAAAGGTTGATGAATCATAACCTCACTATTAGGTAAGCAAAATCTTTTACCCTTTTTTCCACTAGAAAGTAAAAAAGCACCCATACTTGCAGCCATACCTATACATATAGTTGAAACATCACTTTTAATAAAATTCATAGTATCATATATTGCCATACCAGCAGTAATAGATCCACCAGGAGAATTAATATATAAAGAAATATCATCATTATTAATAGAATCAAGATATAATAACTGAGCCACAATTATATTTGACAAATTATCGTCAATCTCACCACTTAAAATTATAATACGATCTTTTAATAATCTAGAGTAAATATCATAAGCACGTTCACCATTATTACTTCTTTCAATAACAGTAGGAATTAACATAAAATCATCCTCTCCATTAATATAATAAGAATATTTTATATATTTATTCATAAAATAATGTGACAAATAACTACTTTTTTGGTAGAATAATATATAGAATAAGAGGGATAGGATGGCAAAATTAATAAAAGTAAATTTTAGAGGAAAAGAAACAAAAGAATTCTTACAAGGAACAACACTAGAAGAAATAAGTGATAGCTTCAAAAAATACTATAATTATCCAATATTAATTGGAAGAGTAAATAATCACTTAACAGAATTAAACCATGTAATAGAATCAAATAGTAATATAGACTTTATTGATAGAAGTAGTGAACTAGGAACATCAGTAAATGCATGTAGCCTACAGTTTTTAATGATACTAGCAACAAAAAAAATTCTAGGATATGAAACAGAAATAGTAATTGAAAACTCATTAGACAATGGAGCATACTGTGAAGTACATGGAGCACAACTAGATAAACCTATATTAAAGAAAATAGAACAAAAAATGAAAGAAATAATAGAATTAGATTTAAAATATACAAAAGTAAGCGTAGCTAGATTAGACGCAATAGAATTCTATAAAAGAAAAAAAAGACAAGATAAAGTAAATATGTTGAAATATATAAGTAATAGCTTTGTAAATCTTTATAGACTAGATGATGTATATGATTATTTCTTTACAGAAATGGCTCCAAGTACAAAGGCATTAAGTGATTTTAAACTAACTTATATAAAAAATAATGGATTCGTAATAAGTTATCCAACAGCAGAAGCACCAGAAATGACACTAGATTATATCCATAAACCAATGGTATACCAAACATTTTATGATTACACAGCATGGGCAAGAACAATAGGAATATCAAACGCATCAGATTTGAATAGAATAGTGTCATTAGGAAAATATAATGATGTAATAAGATTAGCAGAAACACACTATGAAGGTCAATTAGCACTTATATCTGAAAGAATCTATCAAAACAAAGAAAATATAAAACTAGTATTACTTGCAGGTCCATCATCAAGTGGTAAAACAACAACCGCAAAAAAACTAGGAATATATCTTCAAAGCAAAGGATTCAAAACAAACTATATATCAATAGATGATTACTTCAAAGAAAAAGATGAAACACCTAAAGATGAAAATGGTGAATACGATTTTGAATCAATAGAAGCATTAGATATAGAATTGTTCAACAAACATTTAGTAAAACTATTATCAGGTGAAAAAGTTCTTATGCCAGAATACAACTTTGTATTAGGAAAAAAAGAATACAAAAAAAGATATCTTCAACTAGAAAAAAATGACATACTAATAATAGAAGGATTACATGGATTAAATGATAAATTAACATCAGCAATCAAAAGAAAGAACAAATTCAAAATAACAATTGCTCCATATACACAAATAAATATAGATAACCATAACTATATTCATACGAGTGATACAAGAAAACTAAGAAGAATAGTAAGAGACAGTAAAACAAGAGGAAAGAGTGCATCAGATACACTAAAAATGTGGAAAAAAATACATAATGGAGAAATGAATTATATATTCCCTTTTCAAAATGATATAGACGGAATAATTAATTCAGCAATGGTATATGAAATAGGTGTATTAAAAACATATGTAGAACCATTACTATTCTCAGTTGATGAAAAAGATGAAACATATCCAGAAGCAATAAGATTAATAAATTTACTTAGAAACTTTTTACCAATACCAAGTGATGATATTCCAAGAGACTCAGTACTAAGAGAATTTATTGGTAAAAGCGGATTTGACTCATAGAAAGAAGGAAAAAAATGATAAAAATAGCAATAAATGGATTCGGTAGAATTGGAAGATTAGCATTTAGACAAATGTTTGAAAATGATAACTACGAAATAACAGCAATAAACGACTTAACAAGTCCAGAAATGTTAGCGCATTTACTAAAATATGATACAGCACAAAAAAGATATGATGGTCATGAAGTAAAATCTACAGAAGATAGCATAATAGTAGATGGAAAAGAAATAAAAATATTTAAAGAACAAGATCCAAATAATTTACCATGGGGCGAATTAGGAATAGATGTAGTATTTGAATGTACTGGTTTCTTTACATCAAAAGAAAAAGCTAGTGCTCATATAAATGCAGGAGCAAAAAAAGTAATAATATCAGCACCAGCAGGAAACGACTTAAAAACAATAGTATACGGAGTAAATGAAAATATACTAACAAGTGATGATAACATAATAAGTGCAGCAAGTTGTACAACAAACTGCTTAGCACCAATGGCAAAAGCACTTAACGACTATGCAGAAATAAAAAGTGGAATAATGACAACAGTACACGCATATACTGGAGACCAAATGATATTAGATGGACCTCATAGAAAAGGTGACTTAAGAAGAGCTAGAGCAGGAGCATCAAACATAGTTCCAAATACAACAGGAGCTGCAAAAGCAATAGGACTTGTAATACCAGAACTAAATGGTAAACTTATAGGATCAGCACAAAGAGTACCAGTAATAACAGGCTCAACAACAATACTAGTTGCACTTGTAAAAGGAAATAATATAACAAAAGAATCAATAAATGAATATATGAAATCACAAGCAAATGAAACATTTGGATATACAGAAGATCCAATTGTATCAACAGATGTAATAGGTGATACACATGGATCATTATTTGATGCAACACAAACACTAGTACAACAAGTAGACGAAGATACATACCACGTACAAGTAGTAGCATGGTATGATAACGAATTTGGATATACATCACAAATGATGAGAACTGCTAAATACTTAATGAATTTATAAAATTAGGAATTTCCTAATTTTTTTTTATATTTTTAAGGGAAAAAATTTTAAATCTCGTATGATATTTATAGGAGGTGAAAAAACACATAAAAGAATAAAGAGAATAAAGAAAGAAGGAAAAAAATGAAAGAAAACAGAATAATATTAAAAGAACTAAGAAAAAAACAATTTAATGAATTTATCAAGAATAAAGAATTCTTAATAAATCTAGTAGCGTCAACAACAGGATTAGAGAAAGATTATGTTGAAAAAAATCTAAAACTAAATACATCACATGTACAAGAACCAAATGATTTAGTAACAAAAATAACAGAATCAAGAATCAAAATAAAAACATCAAAATTTAATAAAAAAGTTAAAAATTTAAAAACAGAAGCAAACTTTTATATAATGTGGTATGATGAAAAAAATCAAGAATATAAAATAAAAATATATCTAGATGAAATATTTGAAAATGGTTACAAAAGGATTCAAAAAGAGGAAATAAAAAAAATAAGAGAACTGTTTAAAGACGAACCACTTACAGAAGACGATATAATAGATATAATGATTGCCGAATTAGGAATTAAATACTGTGATAATATAAAAGTAACAATATCTGGAACACTATAAATAAAGATTAATATCTTTATTTTTTTGTATTAATTTGTTGATTAAAAAAATAAAAAAATTACCAAAATAGGAATAGAATATTAATAGGAGATGATTTTATGTTTGGTAATTTTACAGAAGAAGCAAGAGAAATAATCGTAAGAGCAAAAAAAGAAATGTATGAACTAAAACATCCATATGTAGGAAGCGAACACTTACTACTTGCTATACTAAAAGAAAAAAATGAAATAACAAAAAAACTAGAAGAATATGAATTAACATATAAAAAATTTAAAGACGAAATAATAAATGTAATAGGTGTAGGAACAATAGAAACAGAATGGTTTCTATACACTCCACTATTAAAAAGAGTAATGGAAAATGCAATAATAGACAGTAAAGAAAACAATGATGGAGAAGTAACAGTAGAACATTTATTTACAAGTCTATTAGAAGAAGGAGAAGGCGTCGCAATAAGAATAATGATTGGAATGAACATAGATATTGACAAATTATATAATGAATTCTCATACAAATTCATAACGAAAAATAAAAAACATAATAAATTAGAAGTAGAAACATTAGGAATAAATTTAATAACAAAAGCAAAAAATAAAGAATTAGATCCAGTAATAGGAAGAGAACAAGAAATAAAAAGATTATTAGAAATTCTTTGTAGAAGAACAAAAAATAATCCGATATTAATAGGTGAAGCAGGAGTAGGAAAAACCGCAATAGTAGAAGAACTAAGTAGAATGATTTCAAACAACGACGTTCCATTAAAACTAAGAAACAAAAAAATAATAAATATAGATATGTCTACATTAGTAGCAGGAACAAAATATAGAGGAGAATTTGAAGATAGAGTAAGAAAAATATTAAAAGAAGTAGAAGAAAATGAAGACATAATTTTATTCATAGATGAAATACATACATTAGTAGGAGCAGGTGGAGCAGAAGGCGCAATAGACGCATCAAATATATTTAAGCCAGCACTTGCACGAGGAAAACTAAGATTAATAGGCGCTACTACAACAGAAGAATACAAAAAATTTATACATCCAGATTCAGCACTAGATAGAAGATTCCAACCAATAACAATAGAAACACCAAATAAAGAAAAAGTAAGAAAAATATTAACCAAAATAAAACCATTATATGAAAAATATCATAAAGTTAAAGTATCAAATGAAATAATTAATTTAATAACAGATTTATCAGAAAAATATATCTATGAAAGAAATGAACCAGATAGATCAATAGATATATTAGATGAAGTATGTAGTTTAGTGAGTTTAAAAGAAACAAAAGAATTAAAAAAATATAATCAATTAAATAAAGAATTATCAAAAATAATTGAAAATAAAAAACAATCAATAATTGATAATGATTTTGAAAAAGCCTCAATTTATAAAGAACAAGAAAACAATATAATGAATAAAATTAATAATCTAGAATTAACATTCTATGATAAAACACCTAAAAAAGTAACAAAAGAAGACCTAGCACGAATAATATATTCAAAAACAAAAATACCAGTATATGAAATACTAAACGAAACAGATAAAACAATCAATAATATATATTGTGATTTGAAAGAAAACATAATAGGTCAAGAAAATACAATAAAAAATTTAATGAATGTAGTAAAAAGAATAAAACTAGGTTTTAAAGATAATAAATGTTATTCAATGATGTTTTGTGGGCCATCAGGAGTAGGAAAAACACTATCCGCACAAGTACTTGGAAAAAATCTAGTAGGAGAAAATATAATAAGATTAGATATGACAGAATATATAGAACCACATAGCGTAAGTAAAATAATAGGTCCACCCCCAGGATATGTAGGATATGAAGACACAGGAAATATATTAGAAGAAATAAAAAACAAACCACATTCTGTATTAATACTAGACGAAATAGAACGTGCTCATCCAAACGTAATAAACTTATTTCTACAAGTATTAGATAATGGCAAAATAAAAGATTCAAAAGGATCTTATGTAAGATTTGATAATATAACACTAATAATGACATCAAATATTGGATTTAATGAAGAAACTATAGGTTTTAAAAAGAATGAAAACAAAGTAATACAAAAATTAAAAGAACACTTCACAGTGCCATTTATAAATAGAATAGATAATATCATAATATTTGAAAATCTTAAAGAAGAAAACATAAAAGAACTAATAAATAAAAAACTTTTTAATATAAAAAGGAAATATTTAAATAATATAAAACTTGAAATAGATAATAAAGTAATAGAAGAAATAGTAAAAGAATCAAATTATAAAGAATTTGGTGCAAGAAGAATAGAAAAAATTATTAAAGATAAAATAGAAAATCAAATAATAGATAATATAATAAATAAAAATGAAGAAATTCACATAAAAGAATTAGCGATATAAGTACTTTACTAAAAGTACTTTTTTTTGTATAATTTATTAATAGTAGAGGAAGTGCAGTATGAATTTTATCACAATTATTTATTTTATCGTATCAATATTATCAATATTTCTATACATAATGAGCGTTCAGTTTAGAAAGAAAGAACATATATTACTAACCCAAGTAGGAGCGTCAGTTTGTTACCTAATCGTATATGTTATTAAAGGGGCATGGTCTGGAGTTTGTGTAGAAATATTAGAAGAACTAAAAAACATTATATTTGTAAAAATAGAAAAAAATAAAAATAAAATCCCACTATATGTTCTAATGATATTTATATTATTATTAATAAGTGTATCAATAATCTTTTATGATGGAATACCATCATTACTACCACTATTAATTAATATATTATTATTTGTATCAACATATTTTAAAAATCCAAAATACATAAGATATACAATGATTATAGCCGCAATACTCTGGGGAATATATAACATATATGTAGGAGCATATATAATATTTATCGGTAATATTTTAGAAATAGTATCAGCAGTAATATCAATAAAAAGGTATAAAAAAGAATTATAGATAACCTCTATAATTTTTTTGTCCATATTTATAGATTTTTTTTGATTTTTATGTTAATATGATATTGGGTGATTATATGGATATAATGAATAGTATACAAACTTCTTTACAAGATAATAAAAATATTTCTAAAGAAGTAGGAGAAGGAATATTTGAATTAGTTGTTATATTTCATAATAATTTTCCAAATGTGAATTTAGAAAATTTGAATAAAAGACTAAAAACATTAAAAATAGAGAAAACATCAAAATTTGAAAAAAGCCATATATCAAACTATAGCTTTAAAAAGAATATCTTATATTTTAATACAGATGAAATTAACAAAGAATATGATGTTAAACACGTAATGATGTTTGAAATTTTGAACATAATAACAGCAACAGATACACAAACAGGATTTAATACAGATAACCGTTTTTTAGCATTAAATATTGGATTCACAGAAATAATTGCTAATTACTTAGTAGGAAATAGTAAAGAACTATTACTATATCCAGATGAAGCAATAATGACAAACCTAATAACAACAATAGTAGGATTTGAAAATATGTTATATGCATATTTCAATAATGATTCAAAATTCTTACTAAATAAATTAATGGAAGCAGGGGTGAAGATGTAATGGGATTTATGGCAATAAATGATAAAGCAAACTACTATTCATCATCAAATGTAAAAAATGGAAAACAAGGATGGAGTTCAGAAATTAATAATGAACTAGTAAAACTAACTTTATCAATACTAACACCAGAAATGGCAGAAGAAATAAAAACTGATATACAACCTAAAGAAACATTTCAAAATGTAATAGATAATTATGATGAAATAAGAAAAGAAACTGAAAATATTTTAGATCCAATAATAATAACAAAACAAGAATCTTATGGAAGAAGTATGTAATACTTCTTTTTTTAGTCAAAAAGTGTTAAATTTAATAAAACTTATCTAAAATCATAGATTTACTATTAACAAATTTGATATACTAAAAATATAAAGGAGAATGATAAAATGACACCACATAATGAAGCAGAAAAAAATCAAATTGCTAAAACAGTAATAATGCCAGGAGACCCATTAAGGGCAAAATATATTGCAGAAAATTTTTTAAGTGACTATAAACTAGTAAATACAGTAAGAAATATGTATGCATATACAGGAAAATATGAAGGAAAAGATGTAACAGTAATGGCATCAGGAATGGGAATGCCAAGTATAGGAATATACTCATATGAACTATTTAAATTCTATGATGTAGATGAAATAATAAGAGTAGGATCAGCAGGAGCATATACAAAAGATTTAAATCTTTATGATGTAGTATTAGTTAATGGTTGCTACTCAGAATCAAGCTATGCAAAAACACAAAACGGTTGTGAGGATAATATGATGTATGCTAGTGATTCATTAAACTTCTACATAAAACAAGCAGCTCAAGAAAATAATATTCCTATCACAATCGCAAATGTACATAGTAGTGACGTATTCTATAAAGAAAATAATAACTATAAAGAATTATATGAAAAATATGGATGCATGTGTGTAGAAATGGAATCATTCGCACTTTTCCATAATGCAAAAGTATTAGGAAAAAAAGCAGCATGTATTCTAACAATATCAGATAGCTTAGTAACAAAAGAAGAAACAACAAGTGAAGAAAGACAAAATTCATTTAATAAAATGATTGAACTTGCTTTAAAATCATTATAAAAACAGAAAAAAATAACATAATAAGAAAGAGGTGATAAAGTGAACTATAAAAAAATAAAAAATGGAGCTTATAATATACACTTAATAAATACAGATAAATTCAAAACAATAAGTGTAAGAATCAATTTTAAAAGAAAAACAAACAAAGAAGAAATAACAAAAAGAAACTTATTAACAAGAGTATTATTAGAATCAAATGAATTTTATAAAACAAGCAGATTAATAGAAATAGAAACAGAAAAATTATATGGATTAATGCTTAGAAGTTCATCAACAATATCAGGTAATTACTCAGTAATGAGTTTTGAAAGTTCATTTTTAAACGAGGAATATACCGAAAAAGGATTATTAGAAAAATCATTAGAATTTATATTGAGTTTTATACTTAATCCAGAAATAGAAAATAAAGAATTTAATGAAAAAAACTTTAACTTATGTTCAAATTCATTAAAACAAGAAATTCAAAGTTTAAAAGAAAATCCAGATAAATATGGAATGCATAAGATGTTAGAATCTATGAATCCATCTGCTCCATACGCAATTAATGCTGACGGTTATATAGAAGATTTAGAAAAAATAACTCCAAAAGAATTATATGAATATTATAAAGAAATAATAAAAAGTGATCTAATAGACATATTTATAATTGGTAATATAAATGAAACACAACTAAAAACAATAATAAATGAAAAACTAAAAATAAATACACTAAAAAGACCATCAGAATCACATTATGTAACACACAAAAAAATAAATAAAAAATCAAAAATAGAAAAAGAAAGCGGACAATTAGAACAAAGTAAACTATATCTAGGATGTAAATTAGATAATTTGACACCTTTTGAACAAAAATATGTAATGAACATGTATTCATTTATACTAGGTGGAAGTCCAAATTCAAAACTATTTATGAACCTAAGAGAAAAAAATTCACTTTGTTATACAGTTACAAGTACTTATCAACCAGTTTTTAACTTACTAATAATTAAAGCTGGAATAGACGCAAATAATTTTGAAAAAAGTATTAAATTAATAAAACAAGAGATGAAAAACATGCAACTTGGTAAATTTGAAGATCAAGATATAGAAGCAGGAATAATAACATATAAAAACACATTTAAAGAAGTAGAAGATTCAGCATTCTCAATATTAAATGCATATACAAGTTGTGAATATCTAAACTATGATACACTAGACAAAAGAACAAAAGAAATAGAAAAAGTAACAAAAGAAGATATTATAAAAGTTTCAAAAAAAATACATATTGATACAATATTCTTACTAGAAGGAGCCATGTATGAAGAAAACTAATATAGAAAAATTAAAACTAGAAGTATATGAAGAAACACTAGAAAATGGATTATCAATATACATAATACCAAAGAATAATTGTAACAATATATATGCGACATTCTCTACAAAATATGGTTCAAATAATGATGAATTTATTCCATTAAATGAAAAGAAAATGAAATCTTTTCCACTTGGAATCGCACATTTTCTAGAACACAAAATGTTTGAAATGGAAGATGGAACAGATCCATTTGAAATATATTCAAATAATGGAGCAGACGCAAACGCCAATACATCAAATTATAAGACAACATATTTATTCTCAGGACCAGAATTCTTTAAAGAGAATATTAATTATTTATTAGACTATGTACAAAAACCATATTTCACAGATAAAAATGTAGAAAAAGAAAAAGGAATAATAATACAAGAAATAAAAATGTATCAAGATGATCCTTATTCAGTACTATATGAAAAAGGATTATATAACAGCTTTATCAAACATCCAATAAAAATCCCTGTAATAGGAGACATAAAAAACGTATCACAAATAACAAAAGAAGATTTGTATACATGCTATAACACATTCTATAATCCAGGAAATATGTTTGTAGTAGTAACAGGGAATGTAGATCCACAAGAAGTAATAGAAATAATAAAACAAAATCAAAACAATAAAGAATTCGAAAAATTTAAACCAATAAAACAAAAACAATATGACGAACCAGATAAAGTAGAAAAAGAAATAGATACAATAAAAATGGATATAAATATTCCAAAAATAACACTAAATTATAAAATAAATTATAATAATTTAAATCTTGATTTAAGAGAAATACAAAGCTACTTATCAATAATAACAGATATAAATATAGGTTCAACATCAATATTAAATGAAAAACTAAAAAATGATAATGTTATTACTTCAAACTTAGATTACACATTTATATATACAGATAAACACATATTATTAACAATATTAGGAGAAACAGAAAAAATAGAATTATTATCTTCAAAAATAGAAGAAAAAATGAATAACTTAGAAATAACAGAAGAAGAATTTGAAAGAAAAAAATTAAACACAATTAGTTCATATATATTTATGAGTGATAATATATTCAGCATGAATGAAAAAGTAATGAATAACATTATCAAATATAATGAAGTAAAAACAGATGATATAGAATACATAAAAAATCTTTCATTTAAAAAAGCAACAGACATAATAAAAAAACTTGATCTAACAAATAAATGCAAAGTCATAATAGAACCAAAATAGTACTTGAAAAAAGTACTTTTTTTTCTTCACAAACACAAACAAATGTATTATAATATACATAGGTGAAAAAAATGGATAGAATAATTATGCACATAGATGTAAATAATGCATTCTTGTCCTGGACAGCTATATACTTATTAAAAAATGGTTCAAAATATGACATAAGAGAATCATACGCTGTAATAGGAGGGGATGAACAAACAAGATCAGGAATAGTCTTAGCTAAATCGACACCTGCAAAAAAACTTGGAGTAGTAACAGGAGAGACACTATATTCAGCTAGAAAAAAATGTAAAGTACTAAGAACATATCCACCAAACTTTAAATTTTACAAAGAAATGTCAAGTAAATTATTTAGTTTAATAAGCAAATATACACCTGATATAGAAGTCGCAAGCGTTGATGAATGCTACCTAGATTATACCAAAATAAGAAGTATGCAGGGAGACCCTATAGAATTTGCTAAAAAACTTCAAAAAGAAATATTAGACGAATTAGGATTTACAGTAAATATTGGAATAGCTAATAACAAACTATGTGCAAAAATGGCTTCAGACTTCACAAAACCATATAAAATACATACACTATACCAAGAAGAAATAAAACAAAAAATGTGGCCATTAGAAGTAGGAGAATTATTTGGAATAGGAAAAAAAACAGTACCTAAACTAAATAATTTAAATATAAAAACAATAGAAGACCTCGCTAATACAACACCAGAAAAATTATATCCATATTTTAAAAATCAATCCCAATATATGATTAATTGGGCAAATGGAATAGACAATAGTCCAGTAATAAGTATTCCTCCAGAACCAAAAGGAATTGGAAATGAAATAACAATAGACCATGACGTAAATAATACAATGGAATTATATGAATACTTGTTACTATTGTCAGAAAAAGTAGGTACTAGATTAAGAAATCAAAAAAAATACGCAAATGTAATAGTTGTAATATTAAAAGACAATAAATTTAAAAAATATTCACATCAAAAAAAACTTGCGACCCCTACTAATAGTAGTGAAGAAATATATAATACCGCAAAAATAATACTAAGAGAAATGTATGAAGATGAATCAATAAGATTAATAGGAATAAGGCTAGATAATTTAACAGATAAAAAAATAAAACAAGTATCAATATTTGATTATGAAAAAGAATTTAAAGAAATTGATTCAGTAGTAGATGAATTAAATAAAAAATATGGAAACATTATAAAAAAAGCATCTTTGACAAAAAAACACTTGACAAAAATCAAATAAAAAAGTACTATGTTGGTATAAATAGGAGGAAGAAATGGATAATATAAGTGATTCATTAAAAGCAAAAATACAAATATGTTTAACAAGAGGAATTGATTTTCTACCACGCGATAAAAACAATCAAATGGGCGACATTATAAATATAATAAATGATATACTTGATAGCCCAGAATTATTAAAACAATTTGAAGAAATAAGTGATGTTTTCTGGATGCAAGCACAACAAAAAGGAGTATTAATTTATTATGATAGTCCAAAACAAACTAGAAACAGACAACCTGAGTGTTTAGTAGGAAAATATCAATCATTAGATGATCCAAGAGACTTTAAAATAGCAAAAGATAATCAAGAACTTTCATTAAGTCCATATGAAATGATTCCTGCATTAGCACTTGAAAGACAATATAAAAGAATTATGTCAAAAGGAAGTATATGATAATTCATATATTTTTTTAGTATATAAATAAAAATACATAAAAAAATAATCAAGTATGATATAATAACCATATATAGGGAGGACTTATGAAAAAAAATAAAGGAGAAAACAACATAATAAATAACATAATAAAAATAATTATAATACTTTTAACAATAGTGCTTCAAATAATATCATTTTTCTTTCTTTATGGAGCAACTTCAACATTGTCTGAATACGCAAAAATAATATTTGAAATAATAAAATTTATATCTGTAATATACATAATCTATAAAAGACAAAATCCATCATATAAAATTATTTGGATAATATTTTTAATGTTCATGCCTATAACAGGTTTTGTAGCATATCTATTATGGGGTAATAACAAAACACCAAAAAGTATGAAAAAGAAAATATTAAAAGAAAAAGAACAATCACACATAACATTAAAAAAAGATGAAATTAAATATAATAGTCTAAAAGATAAAAGCAGAAATAAAGAAGCACAATACTTATACAATGTTACAAAATATCCAATGTATTTTAATGATGAAACAATATATTATAAAACAGGAGACGAATGTTATAGTCAATTAAAAGAAGATTTAAAAAACGCAAAAGAATATATATTAATAGAGTTTTTTATAATTTCAGAAGGAAAAATGTGGAATGAAATATATGAAATATTAAAAGAAAAATCAAGTCAAGGAGTAAAAATTTACTTAATATATGACTCACTAGGAAGTTTATTTAAAAAGCCAAAAGATTTAAAAAGAAAATTAGAAGAAATAAATGTAAAATATCTTCAATTTAATCCACTAACACCATTAATTAGATCATACATCAATTATAGAGATCATAGAAAAATAATAGTTATAGATGGTAAGTATGCTTACACAGGTGGAATAAACATTGGTGATGAATACATAAATAAAAATAGTAGACTAGGACATTGGAAAGATTGCGTTGCCCGAGTAAAAGGTGAAGCTATAAAAAATCTAATATCAATATTCTTTAAGCAATGGAATATCAATTCAAAATATCCAGAAAACTATAAAGAACTAATAGAAAAAATAGAAGAAACAAAAACAGAAAATGGATATATAATTCCATATTCAGATAATCCACAAAACAAATTAAATCCAGCAAAAAACACATACATCAATATAATAAATAACGCTAAAAAATATGTATATATAATGACACCTTATTTAATACTAGATAATGAAACAGAAGAAACATTAATAAACGCAAGTTTATCAGGAATAGATGTCAGAATAATAACACCAAGAGTACCAGACAAAAAACTAGTAAATGCATGTACAAAATCATTTTATAACCTATTGTTAGAATCAGGAGTAAAAATATATGAATATAATCCAGGATTTATTCATTCAAAAATAGTAGTATCAGATGACTGTGTCGCAACAATAGGAACAGCTAATTTTGATTTCAGAAGTTTTTATTTAAATTATGAATGTGGAATATGGATATATAACACTAAAGAAGAAATAAAAATAAAAGAAGACTTTATAAAAACAATAGAAAATTCAGAAGAAATAAAAATAGAAACATGGAATAAAAGAAAGTTAAATATTAAAATAATAGAAGCAATACTAAGACTTATATCGCCATTATTATAAAAAATTTTGTCTAATTAATTATTTTGTGTTATAATTAATTAGGCTTTTTTAATTAAAAAAGAAAGGAGAAATATGAGTAAAATAAAAATATTTAGTTTAGGTGGACTAAACGAAGTCGGAAAAAACATGTATATAGTTGAAGTAGATAATGACATATTTGTATTTGATGCAGGACTTAAATATGCAGACGACAAAATGTTAGGAGTAGACTATATAATACCTAACTATGACTATTTAAAAGAAAATAAAAAAAGAATAAAAGGAGTATTTATAACACATGGTCACGACGCACAGATGGGAGCACTTTCTGATATATTATTAGATATAAAGGATTTAAAAATATATGGATCACCATTCACGTTAGATGTAATAAGGAATCAATTAAAAGAAGATAATATAAAAACGGATAACTTAATAGAAATACAACCACATAAAAATATTAATTTTGGAAAAAATAGTATATTTCCAATTAGTTTAACACACGCTGTTCCAGATACAGTAGGATACGTGTTGTATACACCAGATGGAGCTATATTCTATACTGGAAACTTTGTATTTGATTCCACAATGAGAGGACCATATGAAACAGACATTGGAAAACTTGCATACGTAGGAAAACAAGGAGTATTATGTTTATTAAGTGAATCACTATATGCAGATAAACAAGGATTTACATCCCCTAATCATAGAATTGCATCAGTAATAAGAGAAACATTAAATAATAATAGTGGAAGAATACTATTTAATATCTTTCAAGCACAATTATATAGAATACAAGAATTATTTAATGAAGTATCAAAAACAAACAGAAAAATTGTAATAATGGGAAAAACATTAGAAACATTAATATATAACGCAATTGATAAAGGATATATGAATTTTGATAAAAAAAGATTAGGAAGTATTCATCAAGTAAATGATCCAAATGTAGTAGTAATTATATCGGATGAAAGAGAAAAACCATTCTCAAACATTAAAAGAATAATAAAAGGATATGATAAATTTATAACACTATCTGAAAAAGATACAGTAATATTCGCATCTCCTGTATATGATGGAATGGAAAAAAGTTCAACAAAAGTATTAGATGACTTATCAAAAATAGGATCAAATATAGTAACACTTCCAAATAAAAAATATTTATCACATCATGCATCAAGTGAAGATTTAATGTTAATGCTTGGACTAATGAAACCAAAATACTATTTTCCAGTAATAGGTGAATATAGACACCAAGTTGCAAACAAAGAAAATGCATTAAAAGTAGGAATAAAAGAAGAAAATATAATACTAAAATTAAATGGACAAGTCGCAACATTTATAAACGGAGAACTAAAAGATACAAATGAAACCGTAAAAGTTGAAGATATCTTAATAGATGGAAAAACTGTAGGAGACATAGGAGAATTAGTATTAAAAGACCGTGAATCATTAAGTGATAATGGTATAGTAATTGTTGCAGTAACACTTGACAAACAAACAAAACAAATACTATCAGGTCCAGAGATACTTACAAGAGGATTTGTATATGTAAAAGATAACATAGATTTGATTAAAGAAGCACAAAATTTATCACTTGGAATAATAGAAAGTAATATAGGAACAAATTATGTTGACTTTAATAAAATTAAAATGGAAATAAGAGATAAAGTTGGTAAATACCTATATGAAGCAACAGAATGCAAGCCAATGATTCTAATAGTAGTACAAGAAGTTTAATACTTCTTTTTCTTTACAAAAAAATAATTTTGTAGTAATATACAACACGGAAAAGAGGGGTACAATGGATAAGAGAGAATTAAAAGAATTAAACCTTGAATACTTAAAAAAAATTGATGCACCAAACTTTCCATTTGGAATAGAAATAGAATTTGAAAAAGCATTATATTCAAAAGTTGAATATGAACTATATAAATTGTTTCCTACAAAAATATCATTAGAATTATGGAAAAACTCCAAGAAAAAACCTGATTATGGTAAATGGGCTTTAGCTTTGGATGCGTCTGTACAAGAATATTTAGGATATGGAAAATATGAAGGTGGAGAAATAAATTCACCAATACTTCATAACAATAAAAAATCATGGATAGAATTGAAACAAGTATGTGAGATGTTAAAACAAATAGAAAATTTAAAAATAACAGGTAATTGTGGATTACATATCCATGTAGATAAAAAATCCTTACCAACAACAAAAGAAAAAATAAATTTATTAAAAATGTATATCGTATATGAAGATATAATAAATAAATTTAGCTATGGACTAAAAAATGAACCTAGAATACTTTTATATAAATTTGCTAGACCATTTGGCCAAGATCCTAAAATAATGGAAATAATAAATGAATTAGATAAAATAGAAACAGATGAAGAATTAACGAAACTATTTAAAAAAGACAGAAGATATGGATTAAATGTAATTAACATAGTTAATAATGACAAACCAACATTAGAAAAAAGAGTTAGTAATGGAACAACAAATAAAAGAATAATACAAAATGATGTAAGAATGACATTAAACCTATTTAATTATGCAAGAAAAGAAAATTTTGACGAAGAATACATAAATTATAAACTAAAAAATTACGAGCCAATATTTTTAAATAAATCAATATTTGATGATGAAGAAAAAGCAAGTGATTTCGCAAATAGAATATATAAAAATGAATTATCAAAACAATATTTTTATAAACAATACTATAAAGAATATAATGATTATGATATTGAAAAAACTAATACTTTATGATATTATCAATAAGAAAGAAGTGATTGTATGCAAAAACCTGACTTATTAAAAGCAAAAATTAGAACAAGAGAAGAAATTAAAACAAAAACAAATGAATATATATTAAAAGAAAATTTAAAAAAACTAGGATTAAATAAAAAATACTACGTAAAAACATATGGATGTCAAATGAATGAACATGATTCAGAAAACATAAAAGCAATCTTAGAAGATATGTCATTTACTGAAACTGACGACATGGAAAGTGCTGATTTAATACTATTAAATACATGTGCAATAAGAGAAAATGCACATAATAAAGTATTTGGAATGATAGGTAGAATTAAAAACCTAAAAGAAAAAAATCCAAGTTTAATCGCAGGAATTTGTGGATGTATGGCACAAGAAGAAGTAGTAGTTAATGAAATATTAGAAAGATATAACTTTTTAGATATAGTATTTGGAACACATAATATTCATAATCTACCAAATATACTTTATACAGCTATTAATAAAAAAGACTTAGAAGTAGAAGTATTGAGTATAGAAGGAAGCGTTATAGAAAATATTCCTGTAAAAAGAGACTCTAAGTATAAAGCATGGGTTAATATTATGTATGGTTGTGATAAATTCTGTACATATTGTATAGTTCCATATACAAGAGGAAAACAAAGAAGTAGAGAACCTAAGTACATTATAGAAGAAGTAAAAGATTTAGTAGAAAAAGGATATCAAGAAGTAACACTCTTAGGACAAAATGTTAATGCATATGGAAAAGATTTAAATAATAACTATGACATGAGTAATTTACTAGAAGATGTCGCAAAAACAGGTATTAACAGAATTAGATTCGTTACAAGTCATCCATGGGACTTCAATGATTCCATGATAGAAGTAATAAAAAAATATGACAATATCATGCCATATATACACTTACCACTTCAATCAGGATCAGACAGTATATTGAAATTAATGGGTAGAAGATATACAAAAAAATCATACATAGAACTTTACGATAAACTAAAAGAAGCCCTACCTAATTCATCAATAACAACAGATATAATTGTTGGATTCCCAAATGAAACAGAAGAAGATTTTAATGAAACATTAGATGTAGTAAATACATGTAAATTTGATGGAGCATTTACATTTATATTCTCACCAAGAGTAGGTACACCAGCAGCTAAAATGGCAGATAATGTAACATTAGAAGAAAAAAATCAAAGACTATATAAACTAAATGAACTAGTAAATAAATACTCTAAAGAGGCAAATGATAGATACTTAAATAAAATAGTTCCAGTATTAATAGAAGGAACTAGTGAAAAAGATGAGTCTATGTTAATGGGATATACAGATACAATGAAATTAGTAAATGTAAAAGCACCTAAAGAATACATTGGAAAAATAATAAATGTAAAAATAAAAGAAATAAAAACATGGAGTATGGATGGAGAAATAGCTGAATAATCAGTTATTTTTTTTCGTAATCCTTTAAAAATAAAACAAAAAATAGTATAATTATTAATGTAGAAAAGAGGAATAATATGAATAAATTAGTATTATGTATATTAGATGGATGTGGAATAAGAGAAGAAACAGATGGAAATGCATTTAAAAATGCTGATACTCCAACATTAGATATGTTATTTAATGAGTATCCACATTCAATATTACAAGCAAGTGGACCTGCAGTAGGATTGCCAGAAGGACAAATGGGAACAAGTGAAGTAGGACATATGAATCTAGGATCAGGAAGAATTGCTTTACAACCCCTACAAGCAATAACACAGTCTATTGAGAATAAATCATTTTTTAAAAATGAAAAAATACTAGAAGTATTAAACCATGTAAAAGAGAATAATTCAAATTTACACATATTTGGTCTTTTATCAGATGGTGGAGTACACTCACATATAAATCATTTATTAGCGCTTCTAGAAATGTGTAAAGAAAATGATGTAAAAAATGTATATATAGATGTATGCTTAGACGGAAGAGATACATATGAAAAAAGTGCATTAAAATATTTAGAAATACTAGAAAACAAAATGAATGAATTAGGTATTGGAAAAATAGGAACAATAAATGGTAGATACTATGCAATGGATAGAGATAATAACTTTGATAGACTAAAACTATCATATGACGCTATTTGTTATGGAAAAGGAAAAGTCTATAACAACTATAAAGAATTAATTGAAGAAAATTACAATAATGAAGTATATGATGAATTTGTAGTACCAGGTATAATAAATAACTGTCCATTAAATGATAATGATGGAATAATCACATTTAATTTCAGAAAAGATAGAATAAGAGAATTTTTTACACTTTTATCAAATCCAAGTGCATATGAGCAACAAGCTAATGAAAAAAATCTTGAAGTAAAACACTTTAATAACCTAAAAACACTAACAATGTTTCCAGTAACTGAAACAGTTAAGAGTCCACATGCATTTGATGACTTAGATCTAAAAAATATATTGGTAGATTATTTACACAATAATAAAATAAGTCAATTAAGAATAGCAGAAACAGAAAAGTATCCACATGTCACATTCTTCTTTGATGGAGGAAAAGAAATAGAATATGACGATATGAAAAAGATACTAATACCTTCTCCTAAAGTTGCTACATACGACTTAAAGCCAGAAATGAGTGTATATGAAGTAACAGATAATTTCTTGAAAGAAGTAGGTAATTTTGATGTTACAATAATGAATTTAGCTAACGGAGATATGGTAGGACACACAGGTGTATATGAAGCTGCTAAGGAAGCTGTAGAACACATGGATAAATGTATTAACAAAATATATAACAAAGTAGTAGAAGAATTAAATGGAGTATTAATAATAATTGCTGATCATGGAAACTGTGATATGATGTGGGATGAGAACCATAACCCAGTAACAAGTCATACAACAAATCCAGTACCATGTATAATAACAAAAAAAGGAATAACACTTAAAGATGGAAAATTAGCTGATATTGCACCAACAATGATAAAACTATTAGGGCTACCAATACCTGAAGAAATGACAGGAGAAGTATTAATAAATGAAGAAAATATATAAATTTTTAAATTATAATTGGTTAAAAATATTTAAAACAAATATTAAAAATAATAAGACAATAGAATTAAAATCAAAAGAAAAAAAAGAAACAAATAACTTAATATTTAAAAAAGAAATTTGTGCCTTAATATTTGTAATAATAAACTTTCTAATAACATACACTTCATCAATAGAAATGTATAAAATGAATTATGAAAATAATATATTAATGCATATATTAAAAGATAACATTCATATAAGTATAATTTGGTTTATATTACTTACAATATTACCAATTATATCTAGTATAATGATATCAAAAAAAATAAAATCAAAACACTATTTAATACTACTAATATTATATTTTATATCAAATTTATTTAATATATCATTACTTATATATTTCATAACAGAATTTATAAACAATATATTACTAGGAGTAATAGGAATTATAAACATAATTATTACACTTTTAATAAATATTAATATAATAATAAAATTAAAAGAAAATTACTTAAAATAAAAGAAATAGCTAACTATTTCTTTTTAAATACTTAAATATATTATCAAGCCCAAAAGAAGCTAAAATAACCTCAAATACCTGTAAATTATAAGCATATCTAGGCATTACCTCAATAAGCAAATATACGCCAAAATAAACAACTAAAATAATAAAACATAACATATACACAGGATTGAATTTTAATATAGATTTCAAACTAAATAACGAAAGAACAATAATAACTATAATAAAACATTGATTAATAGTATTAAAAACTTTATATAAATTACTATCACTAATATATCCTATAGACCATGATAAATCAGAATTAAACCAAAGAATTTTAGACTTCTTTAAAAAGTGGATAGGTATTTTTTTATAATCCTTAATTCTATTAATAGTTTCATTTTTTGACTTTAAAGAATCATTTGAATAAATAGAAGCATCTTCAGAAGAATACATTCCACTAGTTTCATAATTAAAACCTAAAACAAACTTCCAATAAGGATTCATATTATTAAGACCATTTGGACTAATGCCACTCATTTTAAAAGCAAAAGAAGTAGATTTAAAAACAGCTAAATACATAATAAAAATAATACTAAAACAAATAATAATTTTTTTAAAAGGAACTTTCTTAATTTGAAATAAAGAAAATAAAAATAAAGAAAAAATAATTACAATAGACTCACTTCTTAGAATATTACTAATTCCTAAAATAACACCAATCAATATACTTTTCTTATAATCATAAGGGTTTTTTAAAAATAAATATAAAGAAATAAGAATAAGAAGTAAAGGTAATTGTTGATTAGATAATAAAGAATTTAAAAAAAGTGGAAAAGGAAATAATGCATAGATAAATGAGACAATCTTAGAACATAAAGAACTAGAATACATACTACAAATTAAATATATTAAAACAACAGTAAAACTAGTAATAATACAATTAATTATTTTTAAAAATAGAACACTATTACATATATTAAGTAAAAATGCTTGATATAAAACATGTCCCATCTGATATCCCCAATTAATAAAATAACTCATACCCTTATAATTAGATGTACCATTAATTATTTCTAATGACGCATCATACATAACCTTAAAATCAGATACAATAGGTGTTTTAGCAATCAAAATATAAATAAACCTTATAATAAAAGAAAAACAAAATAAAAATATAATAAACTTATTTTTCTTAAAAAAATCTTTCATATCATCACCTAGTAAAATTATAAAACAAAAATAAAAAAAAATAAACAAAAAAAGAACGGCACCCCCTGAGAGGCCGTTCCTATAAAAGAATAAAAAGGGGTTGGCTAGTGTGATACTAGCGCCAATTCGCCTAAATCCGAATTGGTACTGCATATATTAAACTAAAAAGGCTCATTTGTCAATAAAACTGAAACAACTTTTTAAAAAAAATAAAAAGTTAAGGAAAATAATAAAAAAAATAGTATAATACTTATAGAGGGATAACATGGAATTAGAAAATTTAAAAGGAATTGGACAAGCAAAAATAAAAATATTAAATAAATTAAATATAACATCAGTAGAAGAATTATTAATGCATTACCCATTTAGATATGATGTAATTAAAAAAACAGATATAAGTAATTTACAAGATGAAGATAAAGTAATAATAGATGGAATAATAGAAACAAATCCAAACGTATTTTACTTTTCAAGAAAAAAAGACAAAACATCATTTAAACTAAATACAGGAGATAAACTTTTAAACATAGTTATATTTAATAGAGGATTTTTAAAATCAAAATTATTAATAGGCACAACTATAACAGTAATAGGAAAATATGACAAAAGAAACAATAATGTAGTCGCAAGTGAAATAAGATTTGAAAGATTACAAGACAAAGAAGAAATAGAACCAGTATACCATATAACAAGTGGAATAACAGGAAAACAAATAAACAATATTATAAAAAGTATAGATATAAATATACCAGATTATATACCAGAATATATAAATGATAAATATAAATTATTATCAAAAAAAGAAGCAATAAAAGAAATTCATTTTCCAACAACAATAAATAGATTAAAACAAGCTAGAACAAAATTAAAATATGAAGAACTATTTATGTTTATGTTAAAAATAAATTATTTAAAAAATAAAAATCATAAAGAAGGACTAAAAAAAATAATAGACTATAACAAAGTACAAGAACTAATTAATAATCTTCCATTTGAATTAACAAAAGATCAATTAAAAAGTGTAGAAGATATTTATAACGATATGGTAGATATTAAACAAATGAATAGACTATTACAAGGAGATGTTGGTTCAGGAAAAACAATAGTATCATTTATTTCACTTTATATGAACTATTTAGCAGGATACCAAGGATCACTAATGGCTCCAACAGAAATACTTTCAATACAACACTATAATAATATAAAAAAAATACTACCTGATTTAAAAATAGAATTATTAACAGGAAAAACAAAAACAAAAGAAAAAAACGAAATATTAAAAAAACTAAAAAATAATGAAATAGATATATTAATAGGTACACACTCATTAATAAGTGAAAATGTAATATATAATAATCTAGGACTAGTAATAACAGATGAGCAACATAGATTTGGAGTAAATCAAAGAGCAAACTTAAAAAATAAAGGAACAAATCCAGATATACTATATATGAGTGCGACACCAATACCAAGAACCTATGCATTAACAATATATGGAGATATGGAAGTATCAAATATTAAAACAATGCCAAATGGTAGAAAAGAAGTAAAAACATTACTTAAAAAAGATTCAGAAATAAAAAGTGTATTAGAACTAATGTATAAAGAATTAAAAAATAATCATCAAGTATATGTAATCGCACCACTAATTGAAAGTAATGAAGAAAGTGAAATGGAAAATGTATATGAACTAGAAGAAAAAATGAATAAAGCTTTCGGAAAACTTTATAAAGTAGGAATACTTCATGGTAAAATGTCTAATAAAGAAAAAGATGAAGTAATGAATGATTTTAAAGATAATAAAATTCAAATACTTGTAAGTACAACAGTAATAGAAGTAGGAATAGACGTTAAAAACGCAACAGTTATAACTATATTTGATAGCTATAGATTTGGACTATCAGCTCTACACCAATTAAGAGGAAGAGTAGGAAGAAGCAGTTTAGAATCATATTGTATATTAATAAGTAGTAAAGAAACAGAAAGATTAAACGTTTTAACAAAAACAACAGATGGATTTAAAATAAGTGAAGAAGACTTTAAACTAAGAGGTAGTGGAGACTTATTTGGAATAAGACAAAGTGGAGATATGAACTTTAAACTAGCTGACTTAAAAAATGACTATAACATGCTTCTAAAAGCAAAAGAAGATAGTGATTATTTCATTAAAAATGACTTAAATAAAATAGAATATAAACATATAAAAAATGAATTAGCCAAGTCAATAAATTTAGATTAGGTTATTGACAAATTGACACAAACCATATATAATTATACTAGCGTGAATAGTTCACGCGAATATTCTCATATCTTAATAGGTATAAGAATGTTCAACCAAAACCCCCTGAAGGAGCCATAAGGCTCCGCTTTTTTTTATTCCTTTATTTTATAAGGATTTGTGAGGACTTAATATTCAAAAAACTGCCTTTTACATACGAATTGCATACGATTTTTTTCGTATGTAAATCGTATGTAATTGATATTTTAAAGCAAGTAAATTCCTATAAAATAAGGAAATATTATAAAACTTGCTCTCTTCAGTGTGGTTTGAATGAAATCTGTGGTATAATTGAGTTAGATAAATCTTAGGAGGTTAGTATGAGTAAAGAAGAAAAAATTAAAAGCTTGGGATTTCAAGATGAGCAAGAAATGTTATTATATCAAGATGTATGTTGTGACAATTTACCAATATCGGAACCAGATTCTTTTGAGGAATTATATGATAGTTTAAATAGTGATGATTTATTCGATGGTTATAAAAAAGAAGAATATGAAAAATATATAATGAATCATGGTCTGGTAGATCTTTTTAATAGAGTTAGAAATATGACATTATTTAATAGAATGGTTGAAATATATGTTTATTATGCTAATGGATTATCAATATGTAAAAATGTTGGAAATGTTATTCAACAAAAAATAAAGGAAGCTAAAGAATTATTTGATGGTGAAAAAGAACAGGAATATAATGAGCAATCATTAAAAAATTTAAGAATGAGACGAGAGTATTCTAAAAAAATGGGGTATATTGAAAGACAAGTTAGACTTAGACTGCCATCAGAAGAGGCAAAATTTTATGAAACAATAAAAGATGTGGCTATTGCAGTGTTATCTACTGGCGATGAGAATAGAAATAAAGGATTAAAAAATTAATTTTTATATACGATTTTACATACGAAAAAACTAAATTCCCAAGTTGTTTCGAGTGTGCTCAAGTTTTAAATTAACGAGTAATAAAGGGAATTAACGGGTCGTGAGTATTTCATAAAGCCGAAAACTCGGACCCCCTGAAGGAGCCACTAAGGCTCCGCTTTTTTTATACAAAAATATAGTTTATATTTTTGTAATATGTTAT
>CAMVNW010000010.1 GCA_947168965.1 uncultured Caryophanales bacterium | reverse complement strand
TTCTTTAAATACATATTATCGGCTTATTTTCGGCTTATTTTCGGCTTATTTTCGGCTTATTATCGGCTTATTTTCGGTTTAAATATATTTTAAATCTATTATTTTATTTATTTCATTAATTATTTATATTATGCTAAATGTAATAATTTTAATATTATCAATAGTATTATAAGTACTATTGGTACTGCTATACTTGTTTCTTTTCCAGACCATTTATTTGCTGATGCTTTTCCATCATCGTATAATTTTTCTTTTTCATACCATCCTCTTGAATATGATTTTGAGAAGTTTTTACATGCTGGCATATGTCCAAATACATATTTTTTTGTTTTTTTACATTTACAGTATCCAGGTGCTTTTTTATCTTTTGTATTAAAATTGGCACAATCTGAACAATATTTTCCCATATTATCTACCTAGTCCTACTTTTTTTCTAATGTCTTCATATTTTCTTTTTGCGTATTCATTCATTTTGTTTTTACCTTCATCTAGTATCTTGTCTAATTCTTGTGAATTAATTATTTCATTGTATTTATTTTGAATTTTAGTTAGATTTTCTACTACTATATCTGCCACTTCTTTTTTTAGGTTTCCATAGTTATAGTCTTTGAAGTATTCTTCTGCTTCTTTTATACTTATGTTTTTGAAGTATGAATATATTGTTAATAGATTTGAAATACCAGGTTTATTAGTTTCATCATAATATACTTTTCCTTCTGAGTCAGTTACAGCTGACATTATTTTTTTTCTTATTATAGTTTCATCATCTAATAGGTATATTATTCCTTTTTGATTTGTTGATGATTTACTCATTTTTTTTGTCGGATCTTGTAAATCTTTTATTTTTGCTCCTATTTTAGGTATTAATGGTTCTGGCATTTTAAATGTATCCCCATATTTTTTATTGAATCTTTCTGCTAAGTTTCTAGCTAGTTCTACGTGTTGTTTTTGGTCTATTCCTGTTGGTACTACATCTGCGTCATATAATAATATATCTGATGCCATTAATATTGGATATGTGAATAATCCTACTGATACGTTTTCTTTATTTCTTGATTTTTCTTTAAATTGTGTCATACGTGATGCTTCTCCAATATATGTAGTACATTCTAGTATCCATGAAAGATTTGCATGATATAAGTTTTCTGATTGAATATAAAATGTATTTTTTTTAGGATCTAATCCTGCAGCTATATAAAGTGCAACATTTTTTCTTATTCTTTCTTTTAGTAATTTAGGATCTTGTTCTACTGTTATTGCGTGCATATCTGGTACAAATATATATGAATCAAATAAGTCTTGATTTTTTATACTTCCACTTATTCCTCCTATTAAACTTCCTAGTGTAAGTTCTCCGCTTGGTTGTAATCCTGTTAGTAATTTTTTCATTCTTTCACTTCCTTGTTTTTAATTATATATTAATTTTATTTATTTGTCTATTTCATAAGCATCTAAAAATTCTTTTAGGTTTTGAGCTGCATTTTTAGGAAGAATATTTTCTAATTCTTCTAATGATAATTGTTTTAGTTTTGTTATTGTTTTGTATTTTTTTAATAATTCTTCTTTTCTTTTTGTTCCTATTCCCTCAACACTATCTAATACACTTTCTAATGAACCTTTACTTCTTAATTCTCTATGGTAATTTATTGTAAAGTTATGTACTTCTTCTTGCATTCTTTCTAAATAATGAAATAGATTACTCTTAATGTCAATTGGTACTTCTTCGATAGGTTTTGTTTTTATAAGTGCTTCAGTTCTATGCTTATCGTTTTTTTTAAGTCCTATTACTGGAATTCCCATATTTAGTGAATCTATTATTTCTAACGCTACATTTATTTGACCTATACCACCATCTACTATTATTAAATCAGGTTTTTCTAAGTTATCTTTTAGGACTCTAAAGTATCTTCTATATAATACTTCTTTCATAGTTCCATAATCATCATTTTTGTCTTGTGTTATTTTAAATTTTCTATAATCGTTTTTTGATGGTCTACCATTTTTGAATACAACCATTCCTGATACATTAAATGTTCCAAATAAATGAGCATTATCGAATACTTCTATTCTATCTAATTTATCTAGATTTAGGATTCTTTTTAATTCTTCGTTTGCCTCTACTGTTTTATGTTCATCTCTTTTTATTAATTCAAATTTTTCTCTTAATGCGTTTTTAGCGTTGTTATTGGCCATTTCTACTAATGATTTTCTTGTTCCTTTTTGTGGTATTTTTATGTTTGAATCTATTATGTTTTGAAGTGGCTCTACATCAATATTTTCTGGTAATAGTATTTCTTTTGGTGAAAGTACATCTTTACTATAAAATTCTGCTATATATCTTGTTAATACATTTTCCAATTCATCTATCATAGGCATTATTTTAGAGTGTCTTTCTACTATTTTACCGCCTCTTATGAAAAACACCTGTATGCTTAAATAGTCTTTTTCAATATAATATCCAAATACATCTATTGAATGCATATCGCTTATTTCTACTTTTTGTTTTGCTAGTGTTATATTTATATAGTCTAATAATTCTTTTAATTCTTTTGCTGATTCATAATTTAATTTTTCTGATTCTTTTATTATATCTTCTTCAATTTTCTTTGTTATTAGTGAGTGATCTCCATTTAGAAATTTTATTATGTCTTTTTTCATATTTTCTATTTTAGTTTTTTCTACGTTATTTGTACAGTATCCTAAGCATTCTCCTATATGATAATAAAGACATGGTTTTTTATTAAATGTTCTACATTTTCTTAATGGATATATTCTATTTAATAGATTTACTGTTGTACGTGCCGCTGTTACGTTTGGATAAGGTCCGTATAAGTGTTCTTTATTCTTTTTTCTATTTAAGTTTCTTACAATTGATAGTTTTGGTACGCAATCATTAGTTAGTTCTATATATGGATAACTTTTATCATCTCTTAAGAGTATATTATATTTTGGGTCATATTGTTTTATTAGGTTTATTTCCATTATAAGGGATTCTGTTTCACTTGATACTATTATGTATTCAAAGTCTTTTATTTCACTTACTAATTTAGCTGTTTTTCCATAGTGTGTTCCTCTAAAATAAGAACTTAATCTATTTTTTAATTTTTTTGCTTTTCCTACATATATTATTATTCCATCTTTATTTTTCATTTGGTAGCACCCTGGTTTATTAGGTACTAGACTCAATTTTTCTTTTATTCTTTCTAATGTTTCTTTATCCATATAAATCACCCATAGCTATATTTTAACACAAAAAGGTAGATTTTTTCTACCTTTGTTAATATTATTATTATCTCTATTTTATATAGTATGGATCACTACTTGTTCCTGTTCCTCCAAGATTTGTTGTTGCTTTAAGATAGAATGCAGGGAGCGAGAGGAATATAAAACTAGCTCTTTCATATCCGAAACCATGGTTTGGATATACTTGCCATATATCAGATGGATTCATTGCATATGCATCTTTTGGTGTTATTGTTGCTATTGCTGTATTTGGATTTGAAGCAAATACATCAGGACTTAGATTATAATTATCTACGCTACATGGCGATACAAATGTTGCAGAATCAGAATCTACACTCCAATCGGAATATACGCTTGTACATGTTGGATTTGTTGATGATTCAGCATATTCTGTTACGGTTAAAAGTCCAACTTTCCCATTCCATGTATATAAACTTTCTTCTTCTTTTTCTCTTAATAATCCTTTATCACCATCACTTGTTGATTTATAATTTACTGGGCCTACGTTAAAGTCATGACTTTCTATATATTGTGATAATCCTGAATTTTCTAACCATTCTCCATTTAAATATATATTTAATGTTGAACTAGTTGTTAATGTTCTTCCAACTGCTAACCCGCTTGTAAGTTCTGTTGTGTAATTATTTTCATAATATTCATAATGGAAAGTATCTCCTAACGGTTCTCCTTTAAATAATGTATCATTTTGATTTCCCCATGCTGCACATCCACTTGGTCCAACATAGCAAAAGGTATTTTCAGATGTAGGGGTTCTTCCTCCTGAAGTATCCCAAGTTTCGTTAACTACTTCATTTCTTACTACTTTTATTGTTCCATCTGGTTCATATGATACTATTCTATATATTTCATCTACTCCATTTTCTGTTAGTTTTATATAGTTATTTGGATTGGCTCCTCTAAAAACATATCTTCCTTGTTCTCCTTTTGCTTGATAAAGTCCATCTCCTGATGTTACTAAATCTTGAATATCATATCCTTCAAAAACTTCTGAATTTTCATTACATGTACTTTCATCATATGGTATTACATTGATATCATTTGATGTGTATGATTTTGTATAACAAAGGTCTCCAAATTTTACTGCCATTGCGATTTTTCCATTTGGTTTTATTTTGATTCTACCTGCTTCTGGTGAGGCACCTGAATAGTCTAGAATATTAGAATCTTTATCTTGTGGGTATGTTAATATTATATTTTTAGTATTTCCTGTTATATTGTCATTTGAATACCTAAATTCTGATGCTTTAACTAAGTTTTGAGCACTTGTCATATTTGTATTTTTTTCTGCATCATTTAATGTTTTCTTTACCTTTGGCGCTATTATTGTTAAAAGTAAAGCTATTACTATTATTACTGCTAGTAATTCTATTAGTGTGAATGCAAATTTTGATAATTTTAGTTTTTCTCTTAGTTTTTTCATTTTTTCCTTATTCATATTATCACCTATAATTATATTTTAACACAAAAAGGTAGTTTTGTTCTACCTTTTTTTATTATTATTATTTATTTTATATAATATGGATCACTACTTGTTCCTGTTCCTCCAAGATTTATTGTTGCTTTAAGATAGAATGCTGGGCGGTAACTATAAGTGAAACTTGCTCTTTCAAATCCATAATTTGCTGTTCCATTAACTGACCATATATTAGATGGATTCATTTCATCTACGTCTTTTGGTGTTAGTGTTGCTAGGAAGTGTGGTGGATTTACATCAAAGCTTTGGTTATAATTATCTATACTACATGGATTGTTATTATTTCCTGCTGTAAATGTATTTGAATATACACTTGTACATGCAGAATTTGTTGATGATTCAGCATATTCTGTTATATTTAAAAGTCCAACTTTTCCATTCCATGTATATAAACTTGCTTCTTCTTTTTCTCTTAATAATCCTTTATCTCCATCACTTGATGATTTATAATATACTGGGCCTACGTTAAAGTCATGACTTTCTATATATTGTGATAATCCTGAATTTTCTAACCATTCTCCATTTAAATATATATTTAATGTTGAACTTTTTGTTACTTTTCCAGTTTTTATTCCTCTTGTAAGTTCTGTTGTATAATTATTTTCATAATATTCATAATGGAAATCATCTCCTAGTGATTCTCCTTTAAAGAGTGTATCTTCTTGATTTCCCCATACGTTACATCCAGCAAAACCTCCACTATAGCAGAATCCATCTCTTTCTGCTGATGCATCCCATGTCATTCCTTCATTCATTATGTTATTTCTTACTACTTTTATTGTTCCATCTGGTTCATATGATACTATTCTATATATTTCATCTACTCCATTTTCTGTTAGTTTTATATAGTTATTTGGATTGGCTCCTCTAAAAACATATCTTCCTTGTTCTCCTTTTGCTTGATAAAGTCCATCTCCTGATGTTACTAAATCTTGAATATCATATCCTTCAAAAACTTCTGAATTTTCATTACATGTACTTTCATCATATGGTATTACATTGATATCATTTGATGTGTATGATTTTGTATAACAAAGGTCTCCAAATTTTACTGCCATTGCGATTTTTCCATTTGGTTTTATTTTGATTCTACCTGCTTCTGGTGAGGCACCTGAATAGTCTAGAATATTAGAATCTTTATCTTGTGGGTATGTTAATATTATATTTTTATTATTTCCTGTTACGTTGTCACTTGAATATCTAAGTTCTGATGCTTTAACTAGGTTTTGAGCACTTGTCATATTTGTATTTTTTTCTGCATCAGTTAATGTTTTCTTTATTTTTGGCGCTATTATTGTTAAAAGTAGAGCTATTACTACTATTACTGCTAATAATTCTATTAGAGTAAACCCAAATTTTGATAATTTTTTTTCTTTAATTTCACTCATATTATCCTCCTATAAATGTTATTAAGAATGGCCCAAGTACTATTAATAAAATAATTGGTACTATAAATAATACTGATATTATTGATATTTTATTTGGTATTTTATTTATTTGTTCTCTTACTTCTAGAACTTGTTTTTCTCTTAGAAATTCTATTTGTGAATACATTGTTTCTATTATACTATTACCAAATATATTTGTTTGTGTGATATTTAATATTATATTATTTATTGTTTCTGATGGAATTCTTTTTTTTGTATCATTTAATGCTTCTAATAGTGATTTTCCAAATTTTACTTCAAATAATGTTTTTTTAAATTCTTCTGATAATTCTGAATTTACATTTAAAACTGTTATTTCAAGTGCTTTTTCAAGGTCTCTTCCTGATTCAAGTGTTAATGTTAATATTTCAAAGAATGTTAGAGCTTCTCTATCTAAAGATTTTATTCTTTTTTGTACTGACACATCTAAAAATATGTATTCAAATATATAATAGTATATAAGCGCTAATATCGGAGATAGGATATATCCTGTTTTAAATATAAATAGTGTTATAAAGAATATTATTATTGTTGTAAGTAGTCTTATATTTAAGAATGTTACTTCATCTATTGGATAGTTATTTAACATTGTTATTTTTTTATTAATTCTATTTATTTCACTATTTCTATATATTTTTCTTACAATTTTATGATTTTTCATAGTTTCACCTTCAGTAGTTTTCTTATCACTATTATATATACAATATAGTATATAATAACTATCCCAATTATTATATATCCTATTCTATTTGTTAATAATGGATAGAAGTATGATGGATTAATTAACCATATTAAGAGTACAAATGCGACTGGTACTATCATTAATACATTTACAATCATTCTTGATCCACTTGTTAAGCTTTTTAATTCAAGTCTTAGTTTTTTCTTATTGAATAGTGATTTTTCTATTGAATTAAATACTTCTACTATATTTCCACCTGTTTTATTTAGTATTGTTAATGAAGCTGTTAAATATGAAATTTCTTCTATTTGTATTCTTTCATACAATCTATTAAAAACTACATCTAATCCTAATCCAAATGAAAGTTCTAGATATATTTTTTTAAATTCTTCTGCCATTGGACCGCTTAGTTCGTTTGATACTAGTTTTATTGCTTGTGCTATACTTCTTCCTGATTTGAATGCATTATTCATTATTATTATTGCTTGCAATAAATCATTTTCTAGTTTCTTTTTATAGTTTTTATATTTTATATAATATACAAAATCTGGTAAAAAGAATCCAAATACTAGTGGAATATATATATCGTATAGGTTGAATACTTTAAATTTCATTGTTTTTGCGAATACTGCTATTAATATACAAAATATTGAACTTAGTATTTTTGTAGATATAAAGTCCATGCTTGATTTATTTATTTGATTATTTGTTCTAATGTATTTTGTGTATTTTTTACTATATTTCTTTATAAATTCAGATTTATATAAGTATTTATTCATTTTATTTATTACATTTGATGTTTTAATTGCTAATGCATCAAATAGTGATGGAGTTGTATCTTTTAATGGGCTAATGCTGAATCTACTTATTCTTTGTTCTAGTTTAGTACTTTTATTATATATATAAATTGCTAAAGCTATAATTAATAATACAAACATAAAAATCATTTGCAGTATCATTATACTGGTTTGTGAGTGTGTTACATTTATTATTATTTCTTCTTTTGTACTATTACCAGCATTATCTGAAACTGTATATATTAATTTTTTTGTTCCTTTTTCTTTAAAATTTATTTCATTTTCATTTGTTGTTATTCTGTTTGTAATATTTTTATCCATATTATCTGTTGCTGTTACGATTTCTTTTATGTTTATATTTTTACCTACTGCTATTTCATAATATTTTTTGTTTACTTTTATCACTGGAGCAATTTTATCAATCGTATATGTTCCACTTGTTTCTTTTGTTTCGTTCATATATTGGTCATAGTAACTTACTTCTATTTGATAGATTCCTGTTTCTGATAATGTAAATTCTGATTTTGTTAAATTGATTTTTGTTATTTCTTTATATAATTCATTGTCTTTTAAAATTGTTAATTTGTATGATGAGTAAGCTGGATTTGGATTAAATGATATATTAATATCTTTGTTTGTTGCTTGTTGTTCATATATATTAAATCCAATATTTTCTTCCATATTATTCCTCCTTACTCAAATATATCTTTTAAATCATTTATTCCTCTTGATTTTAATTTGTTATATACTTTTGGTTTGTAATCATGTTTTATAAATTCACCGATTACTTCTCCATTTTCTGTTAGTCCATCTTGTTTAAATCCAAATATTTCTTTAAGTTTTATATTATCATTTTCAAATCCTACAACTTCGCATATACTTGTAACTTTTCTTCTACCGTCTGATAATCTTGATGTTTGTATTACAATATCTATTGCGTTTTCAATGTATTCTCTTATCGCCGCTATTGGTATTTCCATTCCTGCCATTAGTATCATTGTTTCTAGTCTATTTAGTGCATCTATTGGTCCGTTTGCGTGCATTGTTGTAAGTGAACCGTTATGCCCTGTATTCATTGCTTGTAGCATGTCGAATGCTTCTTTTCCTCTTACTTCTCCTACTATTATTCTATCTGGTCTCATACGTAATGAGTTTCTTACTAAGTCTCTTATTGTTATTTCTCCTGTACCTTCATAATTTGTTAATCTTGTTTCTAGTGAAATAACATGTTTTTGTTTTAGTTTTAACTCTGCTGCGTCTTCTATTGTTATTATTCTTTCGTCGTCACTTATAAATGATGATAATATGTTTAATAATGTTGTTTTACCTGAGCCTGTCCCTCCACAAATTATTATATTTAGTTTTGCTTTTATGCTTGCTTCTAGAAATCTTGCCATATAAGGTGTTAGTGCTCCAGTTCTTAAGAAGTCATCAATACTAACAAGTTCTTCTTTAAATTTTCTTATTGTTAGTACTGGCCCTTTTAGTGATAATGGTGGGATAATAGCATTTAATCTCGATCCATCTTCTAATCTAGCATCTACCATTGGATTTGATATATCTATTGTTCTTCCTAGTGGTTGTATTATTCTTTGAATTGTTCTTAGTATATGGTCATTATTTATAAATGATATACTGTTATCTTTTATTACTTTTCCATCTAATTCAACATATATTTCGTTTGTGCCATTTACCATTATTTCTGTTATGTTTTTGTCACTTAATAATTCTGTTATTGGTCCATAGCCATTTATTTCATTATCTATCAAATTATGCAAATAGCTTATTTCAACGTTTGTTAAATCATATCCTTCTATTGTTCTTTGAATTTCATATTTTATAAAGTCATCCATATTTTGAAATTCACCAATGTCGTTGTCTATCAAATTTTGAATGATTTTATTTCTTAGTTCATCAAGTAGAATTTTATTTGGAAAGGTTTCATAATCTGTTAATTCTTCTACTTCTGTTTCTACTTTTATACCAAATTCTTCTGTGAATCTCTTTTTTGCCATATTATCACCTTTCTAATAAATCTGATGCGATTTTATTAAATACTTTTACTGTGTTTTTATTTAGCATTCTTATATTTTTTTCTAGAATCATTATTTTTCCTTTTAATACATATTTATTTATATTCTTATTGTAAAAAGTTCTTGGAATAATATAATCTATATCATTTTTTAGTATATTTTTTATATCATAATTATTAAACATTTCGTTTAAGTGTGTATTTGATTCATTTAAAACAACGATATAGTTTTCTTTTTCCATGTCTTTATGAATTGCTAACATCGATTTTAGGTTTTTTAAATCTAATGGGCTATTATTCATTACATACATTATAGTATTACTTTTGTCAAATAACAATAGATTTGTAGCATCTAAAAAGTGATTTGTATCTATTATTACTACGTCATATTTAGGTTTTACTTTTTTTAGTATTAAATTTATATATTTTATTTCTATTTTACTTGCATATCTTGGATCTTTAGGTGCAGGTATTATATCGATATTTTCATTATATTTTAGTGTATAATCTTCTATATTTTTATAATCATTAACACTCATATCATATGACAGTTTATATAGATCTGTTTTAAGGTCTATATTTAGTGATAAAGCAATTCCTCCACTATATAAATCGAAATCTAAGATTAGTGTTTTTTTATTCATTAAACTATATGTTCCTGCAAGATTTAGCGCAGTTGTAGTTTTCCCTGTTCCGCCTTTTACTGATGCGATTGTTATTATTTTTGCTTCATTTATTGCCATATTATCCCTCACTTATTGTTATTTTGTCTTGTTCCTTTTTACCTATATATTTATATTCAATTTTTATTTTTTTCCCAAATAATGTTTTATCTTGTGTTATATTTATTCTTATTTCGTCTTCACTGGTAAATATTTCTTTTTTTTCAATATCTTTTATATTTTTGATAATTAGATTATTAATTCTTTCATTTGTATTTTCATCGTATTCATTTAGATTATTTGTTATTATTTCTTTTATTGTGTTTTTTGTTTTTGTTTTGTCTAAATATGTGTTTCCTACTTCTATTCCTATTATTAGCAAAAGTAAAAATATTGGTAAAAGTATTACAAATAGTACTAATACTTGTCCTTTATTATTCATTTTTTTCATATATTGTCCTTCTTGTTTCTATATTACCAATTATTCTATTTACTAGTGGTAGTTTTGAGTCTATATTTTTTGTTAGTATTAAAGTTGTTAGTTCATTTTCTTTTATATATGAAATATGAATATTATTTTGATTTATGTAACTGTTTATGTCGTCTTGTTTTTTTTCTTCATATAGTGTTACTATTAAGTCCATGTTTGATTCTAATTCTATTTTTTTTAATGTTATTTTTCCAAATTCTATTATGTAAATTATTAGTAATAGGATAACTGGTAAAATCATTGTGAATTCTATAAGTGCTTGTCCTTTATTATTTTTCATATAATCACTATCCTATCATATATAAAATTATATCAAAGTGTGTTATAAATGTCAAAAGAAAGAAAAAAATCCATTTAAATGGATTATTGACATGTTCCTTCTCCAGGTTTATTTCCTTCTACGTATACTTTATCTACTAAATTGCATGATGATTTTGTTATAGAGTCTTGTAAGTATCCTCCTAATAATTTGACAACACTAACTGCAATTACGCTTATTACTGCAATTATTAATAGATATTCTACTAGTGCTTGTCCTTTATTATTTAATTTCATAGTATCCCTCTATTCCCTAGTTTGTTTATCATTAGTATACTAGATTTATTTTTATTTGTCAATTATTCTTTTATGTGTTATAGTATTATTGGTGGTTGTATGCATGTTGTTATTGATAAGAAAAAATATGAATTAGTTGATTCTATTTCTTTTTATGAAAGGTTTAAAGGATTAATGTTTGTTCATGATTTTGACTATTGTATGAGGTTTAAAAGGTGCAACAGTATTCATACATTTTTTATGAGTACAAGTATTGATGTTGTTATGACTGATTATGACAATAATGTTTTATTTGTTTTTAAGGATGTTTCTCCTTGGAGAGTTATTTTGCCGAAGAAAGGTGTTTATAGTGTATATGAATTACCTGGTGGCAGTATTAAAAACGATATTAAAAAGATTAAGGTGTGTGAATAATATGAAAGATTTAGAGAAAAGAATTAATATGATTGAAGAACGTAATAAACGTGTTGAGCTTGATAAAAGATGGGAAACTAGTTTTACTAGAAGAGTTTCTATATGTATTTTAACTTATATCGTTGTTTTATTATTTTCTTATTTAACTAATAAGTTTAACAATATATTTTTATCTTCTTTAGTACCTGTTATTGGTTTTACTTTATCAACTCTTTCCCTTGGAATTATAAGAAAGATTTGGTTTAATGTTATCAATAAAAAATAATATAATTAATGAAATTGTTATAAAAAAATCTCGTTTTATTACTTTTTTATTTCGTGTTGATTCTACTCATGATATAAAGATGTATTTAGATGATTTAAATTCAAATTATAGGGACGCTACTCATATTTGTTATGCTTATATTCTTGATAATACTAAAAGGTTTAGTGATAATGGTGAACCAGGTGGTACTGCTGGAATGCCTATTTTAGGTGTTTTAGAAAGTAAAAATTTAGATCATATTTTATGTTGTGTTGTTAGATATTTTGGTGGTATTAAGTTGGGCGCTAATGGATTAGTAAGAGCTTATTCTACTAGTTGCGGTGACGCTATTAATAAATGTGATATTATTAATTTAGTTAATGGACGTTTATGTAGTATCTGTTTTAATTATGATGATACTAAGACAATTGATGGAATTTTAAAAAATAGTGTTATTGTTAATAAGAGTTATGATTCTCTTGTACATTATACTTTTAAAGTTTCTTGTGATGATTTATCTAAATTTAGTAATGAATTAGATAAATATAATTTAAAGATATTGGATGATTGCTTCATTGAAGTAAATAAAAACTGATAAACTTATTGTCTATCAGTTTTCTTTTTTGTAAATATAAATAGCATTATACCTATTAAGCTCATTATTGTTCCTGCTTTTAATCCTACGCAATTAAATTTAAATTCTATCGTATGATTTCCTTTTGTTAATTCTAACGCTGTCAATGTTTCAAATATTTTTTTAGGTTTTTGTTTTTTTCCATCTACTATTATTTCAATTCCTTTATTATAAGGTATTGAAGTGTATAATATTTCGTTTTCGTTTTGAACGTTTATTGTTGTTTTGATATAATCTTTATTATACTCTACTATTTTTAATTCTTCTTTTTTTAGATTTTTAATTATTTGTTCAAATTTTTCAAGATCTAGTGTATAAAACATTATTTCTTTTGGTTTTATTTCGTTTTCTAATAATTCGAATTCTACTTCTACATTTTCCCCTACTTCATGAGTTCCAAGTTCTAATATATTATCTTGATATCCATTTTCTGCATTTATATCTATTATACTTTTTCCATTTAGTAATACGTCTACTTTTTTAAATTTTTCTGTAGACATGTATCCATATAGAATTCCTTTATTCTCTGTTCTTAGTCTTATTTTTATTGATGCTTTATCATTTATATTTATTTTTTTGTATGTTGTTTTTTCTTGTGTTTCATCTAGTTTTAAATTATTTAATTCTATTTCATAATTATTTATTTTAAATACATTTTCATTTGTATTTGCCATTGTTTTTAATATCTCGTTTTGATTTGTAAATGGTTTATATTTTTTTAATTCTAAATCTAGTATATTTTTATTTACCATAAATCCTATTGGTAAGTTATAGTTATTTTCATATATATTAATATTATATTCTGTATTTAATTTTTTATAGAATGTTAAATCTTTTTTGGATAGTATATATTTTATATCAAATAATGAGTTTGTTACTAGTGTTGAGCCATTATAATTTGTAACATAAAATCTATTGAATATTCCTAAGTATTTTCCTAAAAATTCATTTGTTTTGCCTTCATATATACTACTAAAATGTGATATACCATTATAGTTTAATAATAGTTCATCATTTGATGAATATTCATAGTCTTTTTCTAATCTAAAAAATGTGTTTTCTTTTTCATTTATTTCATCAACTATTTGTCCTGTTTGTGTAACAAATTTTATATATTTTTCTTTGTTTTGATATTTTATGTTATATACTATTGTGAAACTATTTAAAAACATTTCTGAGATTACTAACATTATTATTAATGTACTTATTTCTTTTTTCTTTTTTGATAAATATATTAAATAAATTGTCATTAGTATAAATGTTCCTATTATTTTATAGTACATATGATTTACATATAATAATTTATCTATTAGAAGTGATATTATAAGTGAGTACATTATAAATTTTTTTATAAATTTACTATCTATTGTTTTTATATTTAATATACTTTTATATGCGATTATTAATAATACAAAATCGAACATAAATGAATATCTAAATGGAAATCCTACTGGATTTTTTAGTGTATGCCAAATTGTATTTATTGGTGAAAAAACAAATCCTATTGTAAACGCTAATAAAAGGATTAGTGTAGATTTTTTTTCTACTTCTTTTATATTTTTATTGAAAAAGTAATATATTACTAATACTATCATTATTTGTGATATATATATATTTGGTAGTGTTCCTAATAAGTCACTATTTTTAAATGTTCCTATATAAAATCTAGTTATTAAATCTAGAATTGCGAATCTTTGATTTGGAACAAAGTCACCAAGTAGTCCATTTGCTTTTCCTTGCAACAATGAAAATAATGATGGAATTAAGATAATTCCTGATGTTAATACGGAAATCAATATATATTTTATACAGTATATTATGTTTTCTTTTTTTATTGTATTTTCTTTTTGATAACTTTGATATATATAATATATAAGTGCCGCTATACATGACATGTACCCTATATAATAATTAAATACTATTGATAGTGTTAATGATATATAGAATAATGTTGGTTTTTTTTCTATTAGTTTATCTATTCCTAAGAATATTATTGGTAATAATATTACTCCATCTAGCCACATTATATTTTGACTATAAACGATGTTATATGCCATTAATGAGTATGTTATTCCAAATAATAGACTTAGTTTTTCTTTTTTAAATGTCTTATTGAAATATATATAACTTGTACTTCCTGACAATGATATTTTTAATATATTAATTATTAATATGAATAATGGTATATTTATTCTATCAAAGAATACTATTAGTAAATTGAGTGGGCTCAAAAGATAGTATGTTATTATTCCAAAAAAATTTCCTCCTAGTGTTTTACTAAATGAGTAAATAGGACTTATTGTTCCATTTAGAATGTTTTTTAGTGCTCCAAAAAATTCTACGTATTGATTTGCTAAATCTACTGTTAATATATTTTTATTTCCACCTATTACTCCTACTGATATATACAGTAATATCATTGAAATACAAGGTATCATAAATGATAGTATTATGTATTTTTTATTTTTCATTTTGTCTCCTTTCAATTCTGTATTATTCTATCACAATTTATTTTCTTTTTCCACTATTTACATTCGTATCCTAGTTCTTCATAATACTTTATTTGTTTATGTTGTTCATTTTTTATATTGAATTTTTCTGTTATTATTTCTGGAATTTCTTGTACATTTATTATGTATTTAAATTCATTACCAAGTATATCTAGTGAAATTCCATTCATTTGTTTATAAAGGTTTTGTTCTGATTTTTTGCTTTTTGTTATTGATTCTAAGTCAATATTTTTATCATATAATTCTGTTATTTCTATATTTTCTATATTACCTTGTTTAGATTTTATTTCTATGCTTGTGTTAACAATATTACCATTTATTGATTCTTGTTTTGTACACTTTTTTGTTATATAACCTTTACCTGCTTCACCAAAGCATCCTGTTAATAATAATACTGTTATCAATAATATTATCTTTTTCATGTATCTCCTTTTATAAATATTTATTGCATTTTTTTATTTGTTGTTCTAGTTCTTCTTTTATTATAAAGTCTTTAAATCCATCATCTAAATAGTGTTTTGATAAGAATTCATTATTTTTATTTAATAGTATTATTATTGGTGATGTTGTTTTTTCTTTTATTTTTTTCAATACTTCTATTCCTGTTTCTTCACCTAATTCATCATCTACTAATATGAATTCATATTTGTTTTTTTGTTCTAGTTTTTCTAATGCATCTTTTCCAAATAATGAGTTTATTGTTGCAATTTCTTTTTGATCTAGTAGTTTTGTTGTTTTTTCTACTATATCTTTATCTGTACTTATTAACATTATTTGTTTTTTTGATGTTATTGTATAGTTTTCAAGTTTTTTGTCTGTTTCTGTTTTTTCTTTTTCTTCTATTTTTTGATCTACTATTATTAAAAAGTTAGTTCCTTTATTGACTTCACTTTTGATTATGAAACTTCCGTTTAATGATTTTATTATTTTATGAGCAATTGGTAGTGTTATGTTTTGAAGATCTATTTTATCTAATTCTTCTTTTGTTATTTCTCCAGTTGTACTTAATATTGTGTTTATCTTATCTAATTCTATTCCAGAACCTGAATCTGATATTTCAACTATTAATCTACATACTCCATATTTTGTAATTGAATTCACGCTTAACTCAACAAATCCATCTTTTGTATGTTTTATTGAGTCAAAAATGACTGATAATATTATTTGTTTTAATTTTGTATTATCTCCTGATAGTATTTCTGGTAAGTTTTCTGATATATTGTATCTAAACTCTATGTTTTTCTTTACATTTTTTAGTTCTGTTTTTGTTCTTAATTTTATTTCTTCAAAAAAGTTATATACGTTATATGTACTATTGATTATTTTTAAGTTTTTTATATCCATATTTGATATATCTAGTGATTTATTTACATATGTATATAATTGTCTTGAATCGTTATTTATTACTTTTGCAAGTTCTTTTGCTTCATCACTGTTTTCTATTATTCTATTAGATAAATTAGTTATTTCTTCTAATGGTTTTTTCAAATCTTGAGATATTTTAAATAAGAATTTTGATTTTTCTTCGAAATTTATTTCTGTTAATTTTCTATTTTTATTTAATTCTTCAACCATCTGCATATCTGGATTTTCTATTGTAAAGTACATTAAGAATGTTATAAATGTATGTACTCCTGTTGATAGTAGTAATGATGGATAAATCATTTGTATACAACCGCATGTTCCACCTAATACTATAAATAGAAAAATTGGTATGAATTTTTTATTTTTTATATTTTTATTGTTCCATACGAGACAAATTATTCCTACAAATGAATAAATATATGACATTATATAATCAATATTTACACTATTTCCATATGTGTAGTATTCTCCATTTTGATTATGAAAGTGTATTGGTAATGCATATATAAGTACTATACTTACTATTGTTATTATTTTGTATATTTTTTTTGTTATTTCTTGCATTTGTTTTTTGTTTTTAAGTATTAATGACACAATTGTTATATACATACTTAAAAGTGATAACCAAAGCGCAATTACTGCACAATATGTCTTTGCTAAAAATGTACTTAGAGATATCATACCATTGTAGTATGGCATTATTAAATCTAATATTAATTCAAGCAAAAGTTCTATTAATGATAATATTATTAGATTAGCGTATATTTTATTATCTAGGTTTTCTAGTCTTTTTTTATTGAAGTATACTATTATTAGTAGCAATGTAAAAAGTAATGATTGTATTAAAAAGAATATTCCTGTTTTCATTTTCTTTCACCTTTCTTATATTGTTTTTGATATTCTTCTAAGGTGCGTTGTTCTAATGCTTTAAAGTCGGTTTTATCTGCTTTTGTTTTCGGAATTTTATCGACAAATTCAATTTCTTTTGGTATTTCATATTCTTTTAATATGATTTTTTCTCCTGTTGATGTTGTTACTGGATGTTTTAATAGTTCTAGTATTTTTTGTTTTAGTTCTTCTGTTTTTTCTACATTATCTTTTAAAACTATATAAACTTTTGTTTCGTATCTATCTTTATCGTTTGGCTTTTGTACTGCTGCTGATTCGTATATAAAGTCATAGTATGATAATACTTTTTGCAAGTGTTCTAGATAGACTTTATGTGAGTCCATTCTTATATAGAATCTTGATAATCTTCCTGTTATATAAAAATATCCTTCTTCATCTAGTTTTCCTATTACTCCTGTTTTAAAATATCTTTTGTTGTTATATTCTATTATGTGCTCGTTTGTTAAACCTTCTTTTTTAAAATATCCTTTAAAGATGTTTTTTCCTGATAGATATAGTAAGCCTTCTTCATTTGGATTAAGAACTTCTTTAGTTTCTGGATCTAAAATTATTGCTGACATACCGCTTAATATTTTTCCAACTGAATCTCTTTTTACCTTAGAGCCTACAGCTTGTCCAAATGTTCCTGCCCCTTCTGCATTTCCAAATCCATTATATACTTCTGTATTTGCTTTATGTTGTTTAAAGAATTCTATTGCGTCCATTGCTTTTGATGGTGTTAGAAAGTCTCCTCCTGATACATATGAATGTATAGATGATAAGTCTTGTTCTTTTGGTGTATTTCTAAGGATTAGGTCAAGAATTGCTGGACTTCCAAATACATAGTTTGGATTTTTAGATAAATAGTAACTTATGTTTTTTTCATTTAAGTTTGGTGTCAATATTGCTTCTCTTCCACACATTAGTGACATTAGTGTTGATGTTGAGAATCCATATGGATAACAGAATGGTATACATGTTAGGCATTTTTCACCTTTTATCATTTTTATGTGTCCTGTGTTTTTCATGTATATTCCTGATGATATTATATTTTTATTTGTTAATGTTACTGTTTTTGGATTTCCTGTTGATCCGCTTGTAAATAGTAATAGTGCTGTTTGTGATCCGTTTGTTTTTGTTTTGGTTGTTGCTTTATAGAATTCTGATATATTTAATAAATCATTATAATTTATCTTATTAGTGTAACCTGTTAGTTTTTTTTCTTTGCTGAATTCTAATGTGTTTAAGTCTTTTGGATATAATGTTATAATTTGTTTTACTTTTGTTTTGTTTATTATTTCATCATTATATTCGTCTGACTGATTGAAATTTACGAAAAGTGGTGATTCAAATTCATTTAAGTATTTTTTTACTTCTTCTTTTGTGCACCCACTATTTAGAAATGTTGTTATTGCTCCTATTCTATTTAGAGCTAAAAACATAATTACTGCTTGTGAGTAATTCGGCATTGATATTGTTATTATGTCATTTTGTTTTATGCCTATTTCTTTTAATGATTTTGCTACTATTGCTGTGTTATTAATTAATTCTTCGTATGTTATTTTTAAATCAAGGCAATCTATTGCGTTTGCCTTTCTATACATTAAACTTAGCATATTCAATGTATCATAGACTGATAAATTTGGAATAATCGGATGTCGATCGGAGAACTTTTCTCCAAAGAAAATTTCTTTATCTTTTATTTTAACCATATTTACCTCCTTTTAGTTTTATTACCTTAATTATAACACAATAAAAATAAAAATCACAGTTTAAAACTGTGATTATTCTTCAAATTGTGAATTATATAGGTTTTTATAGAAACCGTTTAGTTCCATTAATTCTTTATGGGTACCTGTTTCTATTATGTCTCCATCTTTCATTACAAGTATTAAGTCTGCATTTTTTATGGTTGAAAGTCTATGAGCAATTATGAATGTTGTTCTTCCTTTCATAAGTTCATCCATTGCTTTTTGGATTAATACTTCTGTTCTTGTATCTACACTAGATGTTGCTTCATCTAATATTAATACTTTTGGATCTCTTAGAATTGCTCGCGCTATTGTTAATAGCTGTTTTTGTCCTCCACTAATATTATTGGTATCTTCATTTAATACCATGTTATATCCTTCTGGAAGTGTTTTTATAAAGTGATGTGCATGTGCGCTAATTGCTGCTTTTTTAACTTCATCGTCTGTAGCGCTTAATTTACCATATCTTAAGTTTTCCATTATTGTTCCAGAGAATACCCATGCATCTTGTAAAACCATTCCGAATAAATGACGGAATTCTTTTTTGTTATATTTATTTATATTTTTTCCATCTAGTAGTATTTCTCCATCATTAGGATTATAAAATCTCATAAGTAATTTAACTATTGTTGTTTTTCCTGCTCCTGTTGGACCTACTATTGCTACTTTTTGACCTGGTTTGATTTTTGCGCTAAAATTGTTAATTATTATGTTTTCATCATAACCAAATTTTACATTTTTAAATTCTACGCTACCTTTTATTTTGCTTATATCGATATCTTCTGTTATTAGTTGTTCTTCTTCTGGTTCTTCTAGAAATTCAAATACTCTTTCTGCTGCTGCCATCATTGCCTGCAACATATTAGATATTTGTGCTAATTGTGTTATGGGACTAGTGAAATTCTTTGTGTAACTTATAAATGATTGAATATCTCCTATTTCTATTCTTCCTTTTATTGTAAAATATCCACCTATTATTGAGATTATTACATATCCTATGTTTCCTACAAATGCCATTATTGGATGCATTAATCCTGATAAGAAACCACTTTTCCATGCTGATTCATATAATAAATCATTTTGTTTATTGAATTTTTTTAACATATATTTTTCTGCATTGTATGATGTTATTACATTTTGGCCTGAATACATTTCTTCTATTGTTCCATTTATATCTGCAAGATATTTTTGTTGGTTTTTAAAATGTTTTTGTGAAAGTTTTACAATTGTACCTACAAATATTAATGATACTGGTATGATTGTTAATGCTATTAATGTCATTAATGGATCTATGCTTAACATCATTATTATTATTCCAATTACTGTTATTACACTTGTTACTAGTTGTGTTATACTTTGATCTAAATTTTGGCTTAGTGTATCTACGTCATTTGTTACTAATGATAATGTTTCACCGTTTTGTTTTTTATCGAAATAAGATATTGGTAATCTACTTACTTTTTCTGATATTTCTTTTCTTAACTTATATGTTGTTTTTTGTGATATTCCTGTCATTACAAATCCTTGAATATATGTGAACAGCGCACTTATTACATATAGTATTAATAAGACTATCAACATTTCTGTTATTTTTTGAAAATTTATTTCTCCAGAATTTGTTATTTTATTTACGAATCCAATTGATAATTCTGTTATTGTTTTTCCTAGTAGTTTTGGTCCTATTATTGAGAAAACAGTAGAGAGTGTGGCAAATATAAATACTATGATTAGGCTTAATTTATAATTGCTTATATATTTTAATAATTTTTTTGTTGTTCCTTTAAAGTCTTTTGCTTTTTCAAATGATGGTCCTCTTCTATGTCCTTTATTATCTGCCATTTAGTTCCTCCTCTGTTACTTGTGATAAAGCGATTTCTTTATACACTTCACATGTTTTCATAAGTTCTTCATGTTTACCTATTCCTACTATTTTTCCTTCATCTAAAACTATTATTTGATCTGCATTAAGTACTGTGCTTATTCTTTGTGCAACGATAAATACTGTGCTATTTTTTGTTACTTTTTTTAGTTCATGTCTTAAGTTTCTATCTGTTTTAAAGTCAAGTGCTGAGAATGAGTCATCAAATATGTATATACTTGGATTTTTATATATTGCTCTTGCAATTCCAAGTCTTTGTTTTTGTCCTCCTGATACGTTTGTACCACCTTGTGATATTTCATCTGAATATTTATTTTTCTTTTCTAGAATGAACTCTTCTGATTGTGAAATTTGTGCTGCTTCTTTTAGTTTTTTATTATCAATATTCTTTTTACCAAATGCTATATTTGATTTTATTGTTCCTGTAAATAAAACACTTTTTTGTGGTACTATTCCGATGTTTTCTCTCAAGTCATATAAATTAAGTTTTCTAACATCTATTCCATCTATTAATATTGATCCTCCTGTTACATCAAAGAATCTTGGTATTAAGTTTATTAATGTTGTTTTTCCTGAACCTGTTCCACCTATGATTGCTGTTGTTGTTCCTGGAGTTGCTTTAAATGAAATGTTTTCTAATATATCTTCGTCTGCATCGTGATATCTGAAGTATACATCTTTAAATTCTACTGTTCCTTTAAATTTTCTTCCTATATCATCTACTATTTCTGGTTCTTTTATTGCTGGTTGTTTATCGAATATTTCTGCTATTCTTTTTACTGAAATCCATGCACGTGGAATCATTATTGACATCATTGATATCATTAAGAATGACATTATTATTTGCATTGTATATTGAATAAATGCCATAAGTGTTCCAATTTGTATTGTTCCTGCATCTACTCTTTTAGCTCCTATATATATAATAAGTACACATATGAAGTTCATTATAAATGTCATTGTTGGCATCATTAATACCATTACTCTATCAACAAATAAATTTACTTTTGTTAGTGTTTTATTTGCTTCGTCAAATCTTTCTTCTTCATGTTTTTCTCGTGCGAATGATCTTATTACAGGCAAACCATTTAATATTTCTCTAAATACTAGGTTTACTTTATCTATTAATTCTTGAACGAGTTTAAATTTTGGCATTGCTATTGTAAATAATAGTATTATTAATATTAGTATCAATGAAACTCCTATTATTAATATAAAATTCATCTCGTTATGGATTACTTTTAATAGTGCTCCTATTCCCATTATAGGTGCGAACACTGCAATTCTTAGTAACATTGTTAATGTCATTTGTACTCTATTTATGTCGTTTGTACTTCTTGTTATTAATGATGATGTTGATATTTCTTTGAATTCTTTATTTCCGAATGTCATTACTTTTTCTACAATATCTTTTCTTAAATTTTTTCCAAATTTAGCTGATAATTTACTTGTAGAGTATGACACTATAACTGCTGTTACTGCGCCTATTAGCGCTAGTGCTAGCATTTTTATTCCTGTTGTTTTTATGTAACTGTTTTCTTTTTTTACTAAATCTATGTTGTTTTCTTTATACATATTTTTAACGTATTCTATTCCATATTGAATTTTTAAACTTTCATCTATTTGATTATACTGTTGTCCTGCTGTTTTAATCTTTTCTTTTGTTTTTTCATTTTTTAATAGTTTATAAAATTCATCTGGTGATGATAGATCCATTTTTTCTAATAATTGTTTTCCATTTGGTCCTTCTATCATTTGAATTATTATTTCTGGATTTATTACGATGCTAGATATTTTATTTCTTGTTTCTTTATCTATGTCTTTTAAAACATATATTTCTTTTAATTCATAGTTTTCTTTTATTATATTATTTTCTTCTTCAGTTAAAAATAATGATATTTTTTTTAGTTCTTCTTCTGGAATACTTTCAAATACATTATCTTCTATTCCATTTTGTCTTATTCCTATGTCTACTATTTTTGCGGTATAGTCTGGAAGAGATAAGTCGCACATTGCTTGTATGAATAGAAACATTATTACTAGGATTATTGTTACCCAATATTTTCTTATATGTTTAAAAAATGTTTTCATTTATATATTCCTTTCTCTATTAGTTTTATTTGACTATTAAGTTTTTGTTTGATTATTTCTGGATCTTTGTCACTTATAAATATTTCTATTAATCCATGTAGTACTATTCCTATTATTATATCTATTATGTAAAATAGTTCTTCTTCTGTTTTTATATTGAGTTTTTCTTTTTTTATTTTACCTATTAATTCTATTAATCTATATTTATTATCTAAATCATATTCTATTTGATTTCTTACTGATATGCTATAGTTCATATTTAAAAATATATTTTTATATGTTGTTTTTTCTTTTATACTATTTTCTATTATTTTTTCATATACTATTTTTGTTGTTTCTAATAAATCTCCATCGGTTTTATTTACTGCATCTTTTACTAATTTATAAAAATTATCTTGGTATTTACTTAGTGAATATATATATAAATCATTTATATCTTTAAAATATGTATAAAAGCTTCCTCTAGATATATTGGCATCCTTTATTATTTTATTAATAGAAGCATCATTAAGTAGAACTCTTTTGAATTCTTTAATAGATGCTTCTAATATTATATCCTGTTTATTTTTTGGTAGATTTAAAAATGTTTGTGTTGGCATTATTCACTTCTTAATGCTTCTACTGGGTCTTTCTTAGCTGCTACTTTTGATGGTATTAATCCACCTATAACTGTTAAAAGAATGCTTATAATTAATAGAATTATTCCGTGTTTTGGATTTAGTTTTGCGACATTTTCTAGTTTTGTTAAATTTTCAATAATACTATTTGCAGGGAATGTTAATAGTTTTGCGATTATTAGTCCTATTGTTCCTGACGCTAATCCTATTATAAATGTTTCTGCATTAAATACTCTTGTAATATCTTTTTTTCTTGCTCCTAATGCTCTTAATATTCCAATTTCTTTTGTTCTTTCTAATACTGATATATATGTTATTATTCCTATCATTATTGATGAAACAACTAGTGAAATTGCTGAGAAGGCTATTAGAACTATTGTTATTGCATCCATAATACTACCTGACATTGTTGTTATTAATTTTGCTTGATCCATGTATTGGATTTTGTCTTCATCTTTTTTTCCTTCATTATAATTATCTAGTACTTTTAATACTTCATCTTTTGAATCAAAATCTTTTGGATATAATTGTATTGCTACAGGTGTAGTTTCTGCTCCTAAATAAGATAATGTCATTTCTTTTGCTTCTTTTCCTTCTTCTGTTGACTCATCAAATAATTCTGTTGTTAGTATATTATAGTTTTTTTCTTTTTGTGCATTTACGATATCTGATTTGTTATTTTTTTCTATTATATAGTCTGTTAATGAATTATTATACATTAATCCTGATCCAGATAATTTAGCAAAATCACTATCTTTTTTTCCTCTAATTATTCCTGTTATTTTTAGTGTTAATGCATTTTCATTTTTATATATTTTTTCTAAGTCAGTTTCTATTGTATAGAATTCTCCTAAGCTTTTATAGTAATCATTATTTAATATTACTTTAAATTCTTTTCCAACTATATCTTTGAAGTCTATATCTTTTTCTGTTAGTCCTAATGCTTTTAGTGTTGATTCTGCTACTCTATTTTTTGAATCTACTAGTAAAACTAAGTCTTCTTTATTTGTTGTGTAGTTTCCATAAATAATGTCAAAGTTATCTTTCATTACATTTGCTTCTTTGTTATCTAATGTACTTGGCATTGGTGACATTATTGAACTTGAATCTAATTGTTTTACTTTATTATCAATTTTTGTTAATAAATTGATGTTTGTAGCTCTTTGGTATGATATACCACCTATTAATTCTGGATTAATACTTTTAATTGTTTCTACATATTCTTTTGTAATTATATTTTTATGAACTAAATTTTCTACTGTTTTTTGTGGATGTATTAATTCTTTTTCCGAATATTCTTCTAAATCGTCGTCTTCTTTCATTTTTGACATACTATCCATATTCATTGATTGTTTAGATATAATTATTGGTGCTTGTGAAAGTGTATCTTTCTCAAATTTATCTATTTGTAATTTGAACCCATTTGATAATGATAGTATTAATGCTATTCCTATTATTCCAATACTTGATGCGAACGCTGTTAGAAGTGTTCTTCCTTTTTTAGTTCTAATATTGTTGAATGATAGTTTTAAGGCTGTTAGATAACTCATAGCTGTTTTTTTAATATTATATGTATTTTCTTTATCGTTATCTTCTAATGGATTAGAATCATCTATTAGTTCCCCATCTCTAAATTCTACTATTCTGTTTGCATATACATTTGCTAGTTCTGGATTGTGTGTAACCATTATTACTAGTTTGTCTTTAGCAATTTCTGTTATTAATTCCATTATTTGAACACTTGTTTTTGAGTCTAGTGCTCCTGTTGGTTCATCTGCTAGTATTATATCTGGATTATTTGCTAGAGCTCTTGCTATTGCAACTCTTTGCATTTGTCCACCTGATAATTGATTTGGTTTTTTATGTGCATGTTCTTTTAATCCTACTTTTTTTAATACTTCCATTGCTTTTTTATGACGTTTTTTTGCACTTATTCCACTTAGTGTCATACCCATTTCAACGTTTTCTATTACGCTTATATGACTAATTAAGTTATAACTTTGAAATATAAAACCTATACAATTATTTCTATATGCGTCCCAATCTGATTGTTTAAATTTTTTTGTAGATTTACCATTTATTATTAGGTCTCCACTATCGTATCTATCTAGTCCTCCTATGATATTTAATAGTGTTGTTTTTCCTGAACCACTTGGTCCTAGTATTGCAACAAATTCATTTTTTCTAAATTCTAAATCTATTCCTTTTAATGCGTGTTGTACAAAATCTCCTGTTTTATAACTCTTTTTTATTTTTTTTAATTTTAACATTTGTATCCTCCTTTTTTGACAACATATCAATTATATTATGACAAGGTGTCATATGTCAATTGATTTTTTTAATTACACTTATTTTATTCCAATATTTTACATAATATTACATATAATGAAAAAAAGCACTTTTTTCAAGTGCTTTTATCCTGTTATTCCTCTTAATAGCCCAAATGATAAAAACATCATTATGATACTTGCCATAAATACTCCTATCATTGCAGCTATAAAGGATTTTTTCTTATCCATTTCAAGGACTGATGCTACTAAGCATCCTGTCCATGCTCCTGTTCCAGGAAGTGGAATTCCAACGAATAATACTAATCCCCAAAATCCAAATTTTTCTATTTTTTCTTTATTTTTTTCTACTTTTTTATCTAGCCAATCTGCTATTTTTTTTAATTTTTTTCTTGATTTCATCCATTTTAGAATACTTGCCATGAACCAAAGTATGAATGGTACTGGTAATATATTTCCTATTACTGATATTATGTAACTTGGAAGTGGATCAAGTCCTAATAAGCTTGCTGCTAATAGTCCACCTCTAAGTTCTAATATTGGCATAAGTGAAATTATAAATACTAGTATTTCTTTTCCTAATACTGTTCCTGTTATTCCTCCAAATATTCCTATAAATGCTTTTACTATTTTTTCCATAAGTTCTCCTTATTTTTGTTTATACATTTTAATTATGTCTTTTATACCTGATTTTCCGTAGTTTAGTATTGCGTTTTTATATATAGTTATTGCTATTTTTGCAACTAATAGTATTGTTATTATTAGGATTGATATTGATAATAATATTTCACTTGATGTTGCAGCACCCATCATTATTCTAAATGGCATACAAAATGGAGATGATATAGGTAGTAGTCCTGCTATTTGATTTAGATTACTAGATGGATTCATCATTGCAAAATATGCTAAATAATATCCTACTATTGTTATAATTGTTACTGGTTGATTTGCTGATTGTACATCTTCAGGTTTACTCACTGTTGAACCTGTTAGTGCATATAATAGTGCGAATGTTAGATATCCTAATACAAAATATAGTAATGTTATTATTCCTAATGATAATGTTAGTGATGATGTATCTAATGCTAATTCTAATAATTCTTTATCTAAGAATACTTGAGCACTTATATAAGCAGTTGTGATTATTGCAGCTAGTTGGCATAATCCTACTAGTCCTATTCCAAGTGTTTTTCCTAATATTATATTTGTTGGGCTTGTAGATGTTACTAATGTCTCTATTATTTTTGAAGTTTTTTCTGTTGTTATTGAATTTGATACCTGGAATGCACAGAAGTATACTGCATAGAACAATACTAATGACATAAGCATCATTACAAATGGATTACCATTTATATTTTCATCTGCTGCTTCTATTTTATATTCAAAAATTGGTGTTATATCTTGTTTTTCTTTTTCTGATATATTTAATTTTTCTATTTGAATATCTTTATAAAGTGATGTTATTGAATTTATGAATTGTTCTGTTGGTCCTTTGGACATATTATTTTCCAATACGTATGTTATTTGAATTGTTTCATTTTTTTCTATAACTATTCCATATTCAATTTCATTTTTTTTGATTTTTTCTTTTAATTCGTCTATTGAATCATTTCCTAAAATAATTTCTTCATTTGTTTTAATTGTATTTATTTTTCCATCAAATACATTATCTTTATCTACTATTATTATCTTATCTTGTTTATTAAATGATTTAATGATGTTTGGAATGTTAAATCCAACTACAATCATTACAAGAATTATTAATGTTGCTATTATAAATGATTTTCTTTTTAGCATATCTTTGGCTGTAAATTTTGCTACTGTAAGTGTATCACGCATTTTTAGCACCTACTTTCTCTATGAATATGTCATTTAATGTTGGTTTCATTATTTCAAATTTATCTACATTTACTTTTTCTTTTATTAGATTTTTTAACAAGTCATATCCTTGTTTTTCTTCTTCTATTTTTACAACATATGAATTATCATGTGAGTTTTCTATTGAAAGATTATTCTTTTCTATTATTTCTGTTATATCTGTTGTTGTTTCTATTTTAATTCTATTTGCATTATAAGAATTTTTTATATCTTTTATTCTTCCTTTTAATACTGTTTTTCCTTTATTTAGTATTAATATGTTTGAACAAAATTCTTCTATTGTATGCATTTCATGTGCTGACATTATTATGTATTTACCTTTTTTTACTAGTTCAATTATTACATTTTTTAATATTTCTGTATTAACTGGATCAAGCCCAGAGAATGGCTCGTCTAATACAATTAAATCTGGATTATGTATAACAGATGTCATAAATTGTATTTTTTGTTGATTACCTTTTGATAGTTTTTCTGCTGGCATTTCTAAGTATTCTTCTACTTTTAATTTTTTTGCCCATTCTTTTATAGATTTAGCTGTTTCTTCTTTTGTCATTCCTTTTAACTCGGCAAAATATTTTAGTTGATCTATAATTTTTGCTTTTGGATATACTCCTCTTTCTTCTGGTAGGTATCCAAAGTTTACTTTTTTTCTGTCTACTTCATGTCCTTTCCATGTTATTGTACCTGAATCTTTTTTTATTATTCCAAGTAACATTCTTATTGTTGTAGTTTTTCCTGCTCCATTTGTACCTAATAAACCAAATACTTCTGGTTTATCTAGTTCTATTGAAATGTTATCTACAACTTTTTTGTTTCCGTATGTTTTTGAAACATTTTCAATTTTTAAACTCATAACTTGTTCCTTTCTATTAAATATGAAAATTCCATATTTTGGATTTATCACTTATTAAGTATATCACATTATATCTAATAATTTCAAGGCATGAAAAAAGTAAGATTTTTTTCTTACTTTATTATCTATATGGCGTTCCCGATTGGAATCGAACCAACGGCCTATCGCTTAGGAGGCGATCGCTC
>CAMVNW010000009.1 GCA_947168965.1 uncultured Caryophanales bacterium | reverse complement strand
GAAGGTGGAGATCAAGGGGGACAAATTGTCGCAAAAGGTACTCCAGAAGAAGTAGTTAAGGTAAAAGAATCATATACAGGACAATTCCTAAAACCATTATTAGAACAAAAATAATCTAGATAAAATCTAGATTTTTTCTTATAAATAAAACTTTTTTCTTGCATTCACAAATAATATATGTTAAAATGACACATGTAAAGGAGGTAAATAAAATGAAGGCAAAAAATAATTTCAGAATTTTATGGCAATATTTGAAAGATGATAAACTAAAGTTATTCGCATACTTAACATTAGTTATTTTAACCTATATCCCAGGACTATTATCCGCAATACTTTGGGGATACGCTTTAGAACATCTTACAAATATGAATTTTAAGATGTTTTTATTTTTCCTAATTCTTTGGGAAGGATTATATATTTTCTTCTATGTAATACTATCTACACCAAGAGATTTCTTATATAATTATTTAGAAGTAAAATTTTCAAAAAATGTCTTAAAAGATCTATATCATAAAATAACAGAACTACCCGCAATTGCATTTGAAGACATAGGCGTTGGAGAATTCATTAACAGAATGGTAACAGATCCAGATAGAGTTATGGAGTTACTCGCTAGACTAATCAAAATGACATGTAAATCAGTAGTAGTAATAATAGTACTGGTAATAGCTTTAAAAACTTCAATAATATTAGGAGTGGAAATAATAATATTTGGAATAATAATGGGATTTATTTCAACAAGATTTCTTCCAAAAATAAAAAATTCACAAGAAAAAATCAAAAAAGAATCAGATGCATATGTTAAATCAGCTACAGAAAACTTAACTGGAATAAGAGAAATAAAGGCACTTGGAATAAAGAAAAATATAGAACGTAGAATGTTTAAAAACTTTGATGATTTATTTAATGAACAAAAGAAAATAAAAAAATACGAAGTAGTATACTATAATCTAAACAGTTTAATATACTTTATACTTCAATTCATAATACTATTCACAAGTGGATACCTATTCATAAATGGACAAATGACACTTGCCATATTCATAGTAATTGAATCATATATATGGAGAATAGACGATGTAGTAGAGTCCATCAGTGACTTTGGAATAAACTATAATAAAGTATCAGTATCACTAAAAAGAATTGATGAAATAATAAATAATAGACTGTACAAAGACGAAAAATTTGGTTCAAAAGAACTAAAAAATCCAAAAGGTTTAATAGAATTTAAAAATGTAAAATTCAAATATACAAAAGATGAAGATTACACATTAAAAGGATTAAATTTAACACTAGAACCAAATAAAAAAATCGCAATTATTGGAAAAAGTGGTAATGGAAAATCAACAATATTTAACCTCCTACTAAGATACTTCAATACAACAGAGGGTGAAATATTGATAGATGGAATAAATATTAATGACTTAACAGAAGAATCATTGAGAGATAATATTTCGATAATCAGACAAACACCATTCTTATTTAATATTTCAATAAAAGAAAACTTTGAAATAGTAAAAAAAGATGTAACACTTGAAGAAATTAGAAATGTTTGTAAGAAGGCATATATAGATGATTATATAATGTCCTTACCAAATAAATACGACACAATAATAGGAGAAGGTGGAGTAAACCTATCAGGAGGACAAAAACAAAGAATCGCAATCGCAAGAACACTACTATTAAATACAAAAATAATACTATTTGATGAAGCAACAAGTGCACTAGACAACGAATCACAAGAATACATTAAAATGACAATAGATAATCTAATAAAAGATCATACAATAATAATAGTAGCGCATAGATTATCAACAATAATAGACTCAGATATAATACATATAATAGATAAAGGAGAATTAGCTGGATCAGGAACACATAAAGAATTACTTGAAAAATCTAGTATCTACAGGAGTCTATATAATACTGAAATGTAAGAACAATTTATTGTTCTTTTTTTCAAAATCTGCTACAATATGCTTAAGGAAGTGGTTTTTATGGTAGACATGCACATACATACAAACAACTCCGACGGGCAATATTCAACTATTGAAATTGTCGAAATGATTAAAAATATAGGTATTGAGTTATTTTCGATAACAGATCATGATAATATTAATTCATATGCTGAACTTGAAAAAATTCAATTACCAGAAAAAATTAAATATATACCTGGTATAGAATTCTCATCAATTAATGGTATATATAATTGTCACATATTAGGATATAACATAGACTATAAAAATATAGATCTAATAAGAGAATGTGAAATAATAAAACAAAGAAGACGAAAAAAAATACAGATAATAATTAACTATTTAAAAGATAATAAAAACATTTATTTTACTAATGAACAAATAGAAGCACTACTAAATAAAAAAGGAACAACAGGAAGATATGATTTATGTAGAATTTTAATGGAAAGAGGCTATGGAAAAAAACAGGAAGTATATGAAAAATACTTATCAAATATACCTGGAGTAAAAACACATAGAAGTAGTGCAGAAGAAGTAATAAAAGTAATAAAAGAAGCAAATGGTATATCAATACTAGCACATCCAAAAGAAATAGAAGAAGACTATAATATAGAGATAGAAAATATAATAGAAGATTTTATAGAAAAAGGAATAAATGGAATAGAAGCATATAACAGTATACACACACTTAAAGACGTAAAAAGATATTTATTACTTGCAAAAAAATATAACCTATTAATAACAGGCGGAAGCGATTTTCACGGAATATCACACCCAGAAAGAAGTCTTGGTACAACTACTAAGGAAAAAATAAAAATAAATAGTTCTAATCTAAAATTATATTAATATAATTTAATGTAGAAAGAGAGGAACTAAATATGGAAACATTGAAAGTAGGAACAAAGTCAAACCCTAACTCAGTAGCAGGAGCACTTGCTAACGTAATAAGACAATCAGGAAGTGTTGAAATACAAGCAATAGGAGCAGGGGCACTTAATCAAGCAATAAAAGCAATCGCAATAGCACGAGGCTTTGTAGCGCCATCAGGGAAAAATTTAATATGCATACCTGCATTTACAGATATTGTAATAGAAGGAGAAGAAAGAACAGCTCTTAAACTAATAGTAGAAGCCAAATAGGCTTCTTTTTGTTTATACTACACAATTTGACAAAAATAATTTTTTATGATACTATACAACACAAAACAAGGGGGAAAATAATTATGACAGATGCACAAAGATTAATTTTTAAAACAAGACTAAACGAATTTTTTAACATAATTGAACAAGAAATTGAAGGAAAGAAAATAGAAAATACAGGAAGTATAGACTTATGGGCAAAAAACTTATGCGATAGATATAGAAATTTAAAAAAGGGAGTAAACCCTAGACATTTCCTTGCAAAAGAACATATAGAAACATTAACAAAAAAACTAGATGAAAAAGGAATAACTATAGATGAATTTGTAGAGACTCGTGGAAAAAGAGAAAAAATAATTGAAATACTAAAAAGCAAAAAACAAAATAATAGTAAAGAAGATACAATATCTAAAACATTAGAAGAGTATTCAATAGAAGAATTAAAAAATATACAAGCAAAATATGATGAAGAAATAGTTTCTTTAAATCAAAAACATACACAAAAGTATAAGAATTTATATTCTTTAAGTGATACAAAATATGAAGAAATAGGAAAAAGATTAGATACAGCAAAAAAATCAAGAAAAAGAATTAATGAAATTATAGAAAAAAAATTAAAAGAACAGGAAAATGTTTCTGGAAAACAACTAGAATTAGTTGACAATTCTGCTTTAGAACAAGAGAATGTAGAAATTATAGAAATACCAGAAATAGAAGAAAAAAAACCTGCTGAATCTAAGCAAAAAACTAGAAAACAAAAAACAGCAAGCGAAAAAATAACTGAACTAATGAAAGAAGAAGCAGAAAAAGATAAAACAATTCGTGAATTAAAAAGTGAAATAGAAAATTATGAAAAGACAAAACAAGACGTAAATTCAAAATATCAAGAAATATATGAAAGAAGAATTTCACGTAAAGAAGAACAATTAGAACAAGAATATGCAGAAAAATATCAGACTACAAAAGAAAAATATATAAAACAATTAGAAGATCAAAAAAAGAAATTTGAAGCATATAAACAAGAACAAGAAAGACAAAAAATAACATCTGAAAATCAAAATAAAAATGCAATAGATTTACAAAAACAAGAAATTGTAAAAATGCTATGTACAAAAGATGATATATCTTTAGCAGACATAAGAAAACAATTAGAAAATAAAAATATTAAGACAGATGGAATAGAAGATATCATTATAAAACTTAAAAATGAAATTCCTGGTATAGTAAAAAGTATAAGTCAAGATGGAACAATTTTCACATATTCTATAAAAAATAATGCAACTAAACAATTAGAAGATTATAAAAAATGGGATTTTAGCCCAAAAATAAGTACAGTATATGATGGTGAAGTAAGCTTTATAGTACGTTCGGATTTACATTTAAATATGAATAGTTCTGAAGATACAATTAAAAAAATATTATCTCCATCAATGGACTACTGTGCTAAAAATGGAAATATTCCAATTATAGACCTTGGAGATTTAGCAGAAACAATGAAAGAAATGAAATATATAAGTTGGAAGAATATGGATAAAGAAGCAATAAAACAAGCATATAAATTTTATAGAAACTATGCAAAAGCAATTAGTACAGCAAAAGAAATAGATCACTATACATTGCTTGGAAATCATGACGAACATCCATTTAATGCAGGAGTAGATCCATTAGCAATGTTATTAGAATATAGTGATAACTTTAAAACATTAGGTATAGCAAGCGGTTCATTTGAAATTGGAAATGAAAAAATAGCTGTATATCACGATACATCATGGCAAAATATAATCAAATATAGTGACTGTCCAAAACAAGAAAGAGATGTAATTATATATGATTATTTATGTGATGAAGTGAAAAAAATAGCACAAGATTATATCTATTCATTAATAGGTCATTATCACTTTGGAGCACATAATCCAGAACAAAACTTTACAGTTGTAAAAAATGGAATAGATAACCAATTATTATTTACAGCTCAAGTAAAAGAAGGCCATGTAGAAAAAATGTTTGCAACAGAATTAATTCCTTATGGACAAAAATTAATAAAGAGTAATTATCAAATAGAAATATATAATAGAGGAAGAAGCATTACAAAATAATTAAAAAATGCTTCTTTTTTTTTCACAAAAATAATGATATAATGTGAAAGAGGCGATATTATGGATCAAAATATGAAAAGAAGTATAATACTAGAACACTATCAACATCCTAAAAACAAAGGATTAATAGACGATGAAACATATATAAAGATAAATATGAATAATGAATCATGTATCGATGAAGTAGATCTAATGGTAAAACTAGAAGACAACAAAATCAAAGATATAAGATTTGATGGAGAAGCTTGCGCAATATGTACATCATCAACATCAGTAATGATAGATACATTGTTAGGTAAAACAATAGAAGAAGCAGAAGAAATAATAAATAACTTTTATAATATGATAGAAGAAAAACTATATAATGAAGAATTACTTGAACAAGCAAATGCATATAATGACATATCAAAACAACCAAATAGGAAAAAATGTGCTTTACTTGGATGGTGGGGAATAGAAAAGATAATCAAAGAAAAAAATAATTAAGAAAATGTAAAGTTTTCTTTTTTTTTGAGTATTTATTTAGTATAATGGTAATGGTGAATTTCATGAAAAAGAATATAGATGAAAATAAAGTAATAGAAATATCAAAAATAAAAAACGAGCCAGTTTGGATGCAAGAATTTAGATTAAATGCATATAAAAAATTCATAGAATTAAATAATCCTACATTCGGACCAGAATTAAAAATAGACTTCGATATAATAAACTATTATAAAAAAATAGATGATAAAATATATGATAATTGGGATAACGTACCAACAGAAGCAAGAGAAACATTCTGTAAAATAGGACTACCAGACGCAGAAAAAAAATACTTAGCAGGAGTAGGAGCACAATTTGAAAGTGAAGTAATATATCATAATATGATTACTGAGTTAGAAGAAAAAAACGTAATATTCTGCGATACAGATACTGCACTAAAAAAATATCCTGATTTATTCAAAGAATACTTTAATAACCTAGTAAAATATGATGAAAATAAATATACAGCATTAAATGGAGCAGTATGGAGTGGAGGAACATTTATATATATTCCACCTAAAACAAAATTAGATAGACCATTACAAAGTTATTTTAGAATAAATTCAAAAAATATGGGGCAATTTGAAAGAACAATAATAATAGTAGATGAAGATTCAGAATTGCACTATATGGAAGGATGTACAGCACCTACTTACACATCAGATTCATTACATGCAGCTGTAGTAGAAATATATGTAAAAAAGAATGCAAAATGTAGATATACAACAATTCAGAATTGGTCAAGTGATGTATATAATCTAGTAACAAAAAGAGCTATAGTAGAAGAATCAGGAACAATGGAATGGATAGATGGAAATATAGGATCAAAAGTAAATATGAAATATCCATCATGCATACTAAATGGAGAATACGCAAGTGGAAACTGTATATCAATAGCAGTCGCTACAAAAGATCAAATACAAGATACAGGAGCTAAAATGATTCATTTAGCACCTCACACAAAAAGTAATATAATAAGTAAATCAATTGCGTTAAATGGAGGAGTTGCTGATTATAGAGGAACAGTAAACATAACAAGTAAGGCAGAATACTCAAAATCATATGTTAAATGCGATACAATAATATTAGATGAAAAATCAAAAAGTGATACAATTCCACAAAACAAAGTATCAAATAAAACATCAAACATAGAACATGAAGCAACAGTATCAAAAATAGATAAAGACAAACTGTTCTATCTAATGAGTAGAGGAATTGGAGAAGAAAAAGCAAAAGAATTATTAATAATGGGATTTATTGAAAGATTTAGAGAAGAATTACCAATGGAGTACGCCGTTGAATTAAACTCGTTGTTAAAGAATTATTTTTAGGAGGAAATATGAAAAAATTAATTTTATTAACATCATTTTTAATCTTAATAACAGGATGTGCAAATAAGGAAAAAACTTTTGAAAAATATGCAAAAGAATACTATGAAAAACATATGAAAATTGTGAATAATGTAGATGAAGTAACAATAACATTAGAAGACTTAAAAAATGCAAGTTCAGAAGATGATTATAACCTAGATAAATTTAAAAAATGTGATAATCAATCAAAAATAACATTTAACCTAGATAAACAAACAAAAGAAATAAAAAATAAAATAATAGAATTAAATTGCTAAAAAAGAAAATATTACTGAAGTTATAAATTTAAAAGTATTATAAAACAAAAATTAAAAATTAAATAAACAAATATCTAAAAACAAGTTAACACAAAACATAAATATTAAAAAAATGTAATTTGTAATAAAAAAACAAATAGTATATATTTAACATGAAAGGAGAAATTTTATGTTAAATAATACAGTAATAGTAGGAAGAATAGTAAGAGATTTAGAACTTCACGAAACAGAAAATGGAAACAAAGTTTCAGAAATAACACTAGCAGTTCCAAGAAATTATAAGAATATGGATGGACAATATGATACAGATTACATACCATGTAAACTATGGAAAGGTGTTGCAGAAACAACCGCAGAATACTGCAAAAAAGGTGATTTAGTAGCAATAAAAGGAAGACTACAATCAAGAAGTTATGAAACAGAAGACACTAAATATAACATAATTGAATTAATTGCAGAAAGAGTTTCATTCCTATCAACAAAAAAAGCAGATGAATAATCTGTTTTTATTTTGATTTAAACTCATCATAGAATAAATCATCAGGCTTTAAATGAAAAATACTAGAAATTTTAATAGCTAAATCATAAGTAAGTCTTTTCTGATCATTTTCCAATTGCCAGTAATATGGTTTGCTTATACCTAACATATCAGCCATAAATTGATTAGTAAACTTATTTTTCAAACGATATTCCTTTAATTTTATCATAAAATCACCCTCTAAATTAATTATATATTAATTTTAATTTAACTTCAAGTAAAAATAACAAATTTAACAACATGTGAATACATTACTTTGTAATTAATTTTGCTTAAAAAATCAATATGTCTGTTATAATAAAGTTAACAATTTGTTTAGGGGAGGAAATAATATGATAATAGGTAAAAGAATAGAAGAAGCAAGAAAAAAAATGGGGATGACACAAGAACAACTTGGTAATATGTTGGGAGTTTCAAAAGTATCAATATGTGGATATGAAAAAGGAACAAGAACACCAACAATGGAAAACTTCTTAGACTTAATAGAAATATTAGGATTAGAACCAGATTATGTTTTAGGAAGAGATATAGAAGTAAAAAATAAAAAAGATAAATCATATAAAATAATTATGGCAGAAGAAGATATTCAAATTATAAAAGAATTAAAGAATAATCGAGAATTATATAACAAATTATGCTCAGATCCTAAAAGAATAATAGAATTAATAAACAGAAAAATAATGAAATAGTTACTCTATTTCTTTTTTTTTTGGTATAATGGTTATGGTGATAAAATGACTATAATAGATATAATTACAAAAAAGAAAAATAAAGAAGAATTAACTTATGAAGAAATTAAATATGCAGTAGATGGATACTTGGATGGAAGCATAAAAGACTATCAAATGAGTTCATTATTAATGGCAATAACAATAAATGGTATGACCAATAAAGAAACATTTGATTTAACAGAAATAATGCTTAATAGTGGAGAAAAAATAGACTTAGAAGACATACAACCAGTTGTTGATAAACATTCAACAGGAGGAGTTGGAGATAAAACAACATTAATACTCGCACCACTTGTCGCATCATGTGGAGTAAATGTGGCTAAAATGTCAGGAAGAGGACTTGGATTCACAGGTGGAACAATAGATAAATTAGAATCAATACCTGGATTTAACACAAGTATAGACATAGATAAATTTAAAGAACAAGTAAAGAATATTAATGTAGCAATAGTAGGACAAATGGGAAATCTAGTACCAGCAGATAAAAAAATATATGCACTAAGAGATGTTACAGGAACAGTAGAATCAATACCATTAATAGCATCATCAATAATGAGTAAGAAATTAGCAAGTGGAGCATCCACAATAGTAATAGACGTAAAAGTTGGTAATGGTGCATTAATGAAAACAGAAAGTGACGCTAAAGCACTAGCAAATTTATTAGTAAAAATAGGGCAACAACATAACAAAAAAGTTGTATGCTTTATAACAGATATGGATGAACCATTAGGATACGCCATAGGTAATTCATTAGAAGTATTAGAAAGTATAAATACATTAATAGGTAAAGGTCCAAAAGATCTAACAAACTTAGTAATAAATCTCGCAACATATATGGTTAGTCTTGGAAAAAATATAAAACTAGAAGAAGCATATAAAGAAGTAACAGAAAATCTATACAATGGAAAAGCATATAAAAAATTTCAAGAATTAGTTAAAAATCAAAATGGTAAATTAAACAATATAAAAATATCTAAAAAAATCATATCAATAAAAAGTCAAAAAGAAGGATATATAAAACATATAAATGCACTTTCACTAGGAGAAATAGCGCGTATATTAGGAGCAGGAAGATTAAACAAAGAAGATAAAATTGATTTTGAAGTAGGAATTGTACTTAATAAAAAAGTAGGAGATAAAATAAAAAAAGGAGAAGAGCTTCTAAAACTATACATAAATGAAAAAGAAGTAGAAGAAGAAAAAATACTAGATTGCTTCACAATAACAAAAGAAAAACAAAATCCTACAAAACTAATAAAAACAATAATAAATTAATGTAAAAAAATGTAAAATAAAAAAGTTTTACTTGATTTTTAATAAATATTATAATATTATAAGAAAGAAGGAGTGATAAAATGATTTATCCATCAATAGATAAATTACTAACACAAGTAGGATCAAAATATTTGTTAGTAAATCTTGTATCAAAAAGAGTAAAAGAAATTGAAGAAACAGAACATCTTCAAATGAAAGACAATGAATATAAATCTCAAAAAAACATTGGAAAAGCATTAGAAGAAGTTTCAAAAGGATTAATACATTTAGATTAGTAAAAAAACAGTTCAAATAGAACTGTTTTAATTTTGAATTAATTTAGCATGAACAACCAATCTTTTATCACCTGTATTATTACAAGTAGATAGAGTAATTATTTTGTCATCAGTAGTGACATCAACACCAAAATCATATATACTTCTACCTTTAATCATATTTATGAAATTAATGTAATCGGCATCAGAAAAATTAATATATAAATAATCATTTGTATTATCAATTACATAAATAGAAAAAATTTTAGCTACATATTGAGCTGAAGGAGTATTAAAAATAATAGTTTGATTATCAGGATTAGTATACCAAGATTCTTGTAAAACATATCTTAAAGTAGCAAACATAGTAGTACCTTGAGTATTATGACCATATATAATAGTATTTTGATCCATAATATCCATATTATTTCTATAATCTATAAAAACCCAACCATTCGCATTTGTATCCTTATTGAAATCATGATTTAAATAAAAATCATTGTCACCACCTTGAACAATAGGGTAATTAATACTTGTATTATTCAATCTTAACCATGCACGAGTTTCATCATTAATAGATAATAATTTATCAAAAGACTCATCATACTTTGTATTATAAGCAGTAATAATAGGTGTCTTAGTATCATCACTAACAGCGTTTTCATCTTCAATAACATTAGGGTCGACACCAAAATCATCTTGAGGTAATAAAGATAAATTATTAGTAATATCACTTAACTCATCAATATTTTTTTTAGTTTTATAATTACTTATTTTAACATTAACGAAAACAACAAGCTCTAGTAATACAACAATCAATAAACATGTTTTAATATTAGTAATACTTAGCTGTTTTATAAAATTTTTACTTATATAATCAACACTGTATATAATCTTTATCTTTGAATCACAATCTTTAATAAGAGATTTATTAATTAATCTTAAATCCTTAATAGACTTATTAATTAAATCAGTATTATTTAAATTTTGATAAATCAAAACCTTAACATTTTTTTTATTAGTCTTTGCCAATATCTTATATAATTCCTTAATCATATTAATATCAAAATCATATACATATATTGTTTTTAAATTTCTATTAATTTGACAAAAAGTTTCAAAGTCATTTAAATCAACACTATTTAACTTGTTAAAAATCTTAATAGTCTTACGATAATAAAGTTTAGTATAATTAATTAAATTATTTTGGTATACGAAATTACTAATTGAAATGATTTCACATCTAATATCAACAATAATACCATTGTCAGAAAGCTTCTCAAGCATAAAAGATGGAATTTCAAAACAATTTACATACTTTAAATACTTAGATTCAAGCAACTTTTCATATATAGCATAATTAATACCACAATCACATGTAATATATAATTTAGTGATACTTTTAATATTGCTTACTATATCCAAAACAGTAGGGACAATATCAAATTCATCAACCGTCAACTTAGTAATGTTTTTAGCTTTTATAAGTTCAGTTAAAAAAGAACTTAGAATATTAATGTTACTTTTTAAATATGAATCACTAAAGATTAATTCATCATTAGATATAACATTAGTATTCATTAAAGTCTTAGTTAAATCCCTTTCTTGCTTAGTCTTATCTATCTTATATTTAAAACTAATAGTATCATTACTTAAGCTAATTAATATTTTCTTCATAATACCAACCTCTATTATCTATATAATATAATACCATAAAATTCGACAATATAAAAGAAAAAATAAAATTAATTTTAGGTATTGATAAAAAAATAATGTATAATATTTATAGGTGATAAAATGAAAATCAAATCAATAAAAAAATTAAAAAACAAATATAAAATAGTTTTAGAAGAAGGAACTACAATAATAACATACGATGAAGTAATATTAAAAAACAATATTTTATATAAAAAAGAATTAGATGAAACATTAATAAATCAAATTGAAGAACAAAACAAAAAATATGAAATATATAATAATATATTAAAACTATTTAAAACACGTCTTAGAAGTGAATATGAAATTAAACAGTATTTAAATAAACAAGATATAAGCGAAACTGAACAAGAAAAAATTATAAAAAAACTAAAAGAATCAAAACTAATAAATGATGAAATATTTGCTCATGCATATATACACGATAAAATTTCATTCACAAATGATGGACCAAATAAAATAAAACAAGAATTATTAAAAAATAAAATAGATGAGAACATAATAGAAAATGAATTAGAATCGCTTGATAAAAACGAATTACTTGAAAAACTAAAGAAAATGATAATAAAGAAAATAAATGTTAATACAAAATATTCAAATACATTATTAAAAAACAAACTGCTAAACCATTTCACAAATTTAGGATATGAAAAAAACGATATTTTATACATAATAGATAATAACACAATAAAAAATGAAAATATAATAAAAAAAGAATACGAAAAATTATATAAAAAATTAACAAAAAAATATTCAGGAGAAGAACTAAAAAGAAATATAAAACAAAAACTATATCAAAAAGGTTTTAGTATTGATGAAATAAATAAGATAATATAAAAAAAGATAGAAAATCTATCTTTTTATTGTCCTAAATTTTGAATTGTTGATTTGTAGGTATTTTTTAAATTAGTATCATTAATTTTTAAGTTATATTTACTTCTGATTTTATCCCATGTAGCCATTTGTAAATTTTGATCATTTTTTAATTTTTCAGTAACAATTGAATCCTTAATAGTATCTTTTAAATTATCAATAGATTCTTTTTCATTTTTCTTTACTAAATAAATAATATGATATCCATATTCTGATTTAACAGGAGTAGTAGTGTACTTTCCTTCTTCTAGCGCATATGCAGCATTATAAAATTCTGTAACATATCCTTCTTTTGTAACGTTATTAATAACACCACCATTAGCAGCACTAGCAGTATCTTGAGAATTATCCTTTGCTAATTGTTCAAAATCAGCACCTTGATTTAACATATTAATTAAATCAACAGTTTTATTATAAGCAACATCTTCTGCTTCTTTCTTTTCGTCATCAGTAGCGCCTTCCTTAACATCAGGAATAATTAAAATGTGCTTAACATCTAATTCTTCAGAAATCTTTTCATCATAGTATTTCTTTATTTCCTTATCAGTAACTGTATCCTTTAAATAGTTCTTAGTAACTTCATTCATTTTATAATCAGAAATTAAAACTTCTTTAAAAGCATCTACAGAAGAATAACCAGCACTTGATAAAGCTTGATTAAAATCCATTCCATATTGTTCATATTGTAACTTGTATTGAGAAATCATTGAATCAGCATAAACATTAGCATCTTCATTATCCTCTAACTCTTTATTAGCTATATATGAATCAACTAGATTAATTAAAACAGAAGTTCCATATTTATCCTTCATAGCATCATATAATTCATTAGAAGTAAAATCTTTACCATCAATAGAAGCAACAACTTCTTCACCATTACTTAACTTAGTTGATTTACTACAACCTGTAAATATAACTAAAGCACACATAATACCTAAAACTTTCTTTTTCATGTTATCTCCCTTCAAGTATGTTTTTTTCATACAAACAATATAATAGCAAAAAAAAATTAAAAATACAATAATTTATAACCAACTAATCACATATTCATAAAATTTTCATAGAATAAGGTGAAAGATAAAAAGGAGGATCGATATTATGTGTAATAATACAGGTGTATCTGGCGCAGCAATCGTTTTAGTTCTATTTATTCTTTTAATAATTATACTAGGAGCATATATTTAAGGAGGTTATTTAAATGTCATGTGAAAAAAATTGCCAAAACCAAAGTAATAACCAAACAAACACTAGTAGAACTGGATATATAATTTTAATAGTATTATACATATTATTAGCAATTATATTAGGCTCTTGGGCTTGGTAAAAAATAAAAATACATGAGTTAAACTTATGTATTTTTTAAAATAATAATAAAAAAGTGTAAATAAGAATAAAAAAATTAAAAAAGCCTTTACTTTTGAACATAAAATATATATAATAGTGGTAAGCAGTGGTAAAAAGTGGGGGAAAGTGGGTGATTTTTACATGCTAATGGGAGAATATCATTATAGTATTGATGATAAAGGAAGACTAACAATTCCATCAAAACTAAGAATAGAATTAAAAGAAACATGTATAATCACTAGAGGTTTAGATAAATGTTTATTCATTTATTCACAAGAAGAATGGACAAACATAATCAAAAAATATCGAGAATTACCCAACACAAAAGATGCCAGAAACTTCATGAGATTCTTTTTATCAGGTGCGAGCGAGTGCGAATTTGATAAGCAAGGTAGAATAAAAATAAGTGGTCCATTAATGGATTATGCAGCACTAGAAAAAGATTGCATAATAATAGGAGTAAATGATCACTTAGAAGTATGGGACAAGACAGCATGGGATAACTTCATGAAAGATAACATTGATGACTTATCAGATATAGCAGATAACCTATTTGGAACAAATATTTAGGAGGTAGTTATGCATAAAAGTGTTTTACTTGAAGAATGTCTTGAATATTTGAATATCAAAGAAGAAAGTATCATCGTAGATTGCACATTAGGATATGGCGGACATAGTAGCAATATATTAAAGAAAATAAAAAGGGGTTTTCTTTTCGCCTTTGATCAAGATGATGAAGCAATTAGTTATAGTAAAAATCGTCTTGATAAAATATCCGAAAACTATGAAATAATAAGATCAAATTTTGAAAACATCAAAGAAGAACTATATAAAAGAAATATTAAAACAGTAAATGGAATTTTATATGACATTGGAGTATCAAGTCCACAATTAGACGAAAGTGATAGAGGTTTCTCATTTCATAAAGATGCACGACTTGATATGCGTATGGATAAGACAAAAGAATTTAGTGCATATGAACTAGTAAATACATATGAATATAAAGACTTAGTTAGAATATTCATAAATTATGGAGAAGAAAAATACGCAACAAGTATTGCAAAAAAAATAATAAAAGAAAGAAAAAATAAACCAATAGAAACAACATTAGAATTGGTAGAAATAATTAAAAATTCCGTACCAGAAAAATATAAAAGAGAAAAACATCCAGCCAGAAAAGTATTTCAAGCAATAAGAATAGAAGTAAACAATGAACTGGGTGTATTTGAAAAAAGCCTAAAAGATGCATTGGATTTAATAGATATCAATGGTAGAATTTGCGTAATAACATTTCACTCATTAGAAGATAAAATATGCAAAGAAATATTTAAAAAAGTATCCGAAGTAGATAAAAATTTAAAAAACATGCCAATAATACCAGAAGAATATCAACCTAAATTTAAAACAATTGCTAATATAAAACCAAGCAAAAAAGAACTTGAAGAAAATCCAAGAGCACGAAGCGCTAAATTAAGAGTAATAGAAAGGATAAGGTAAAGTGGTTAGAAAAAAGAAAAAAAGGGTAAAAATTACTAAAGGTGAAAAATTACTATATCTATGTGCTATATTTGCATTATGCAGCACATTTCTATTAAAAATATTTTGTAGCGCAAGTATAGGTAATTTAAACATAATGGTAGAAAAATTAAAATTAGATGTGTCAACACAGTCAAAGAAAAATGAGTCCTTAACTATGCAAGTAAATGAATTAACTTCATTTGATTATGTTAATAATATTGTAAAAGACATGGGATTGGCGTATAATAATGATAATATTATAATAATAAACGAATAGAAGGTGCTTATAATGAAAACAAGAAAAAGACAAAACTGGAAACTTCCAAGAAAAATGTTTGTATTTTATCTTGTTTTTATTTTTGCCTTATTAATACAACTAGTACATTTATCATTGTTCCCAAAAATATATGGAATAGATATGAAAGAATTCTCACTAAACAGAAACACAACATCAAATATAATACATGCAACACGTGGAAGCATATTTGATAGAGATGGGGGTTCCCTTGCAATAAATGTAACATCATACACAGTAATAGCATACCTATCACCAACAAGAACAGGTTCCTCAACAGAAATAAAACACGTACAAGACCCAGAATATACAGCATACAAACTAGCACCTATTTTAAATATGTCTGTAGAAAAGCTTACCGAACTAATGAGTCAAGATTTATACCAAGTGGAATTAGGACCTGGTGGAAGAGGAATAACAGAATTAAAAAAACAAGAAATAGAAGCATTAGAATTACCAGGAATAGATTTTATAGAAGATCAAAAAAGATACTATCCTAATGGAAACTTTGCATCATATATAATAGGATATGCAAAGAAAAATGAAGACGGAAGCATTATAGGAGAAATGGGTATTGAATCAAAATATGATGAAGAATTAAAAGGTACAGATGGATATGAAGAATACCAACAAGACTTAAACGGTTATAAAATACCTGATACACCAGAAACAAGAACTAATCCAGTAAATGGAAGTAATATTTATTTAACACTAGATTCAAATATTCAAAGATTCCTAGAAACAGCAGTAAAAACCAATAGTGAAAAATATAAACCAGAATGGATGCTAATATCAGTAATGGATGCAAAAACTGGTGACGTTCTAGGAAGCGCATCAACACCATCATTTGATCCAAATATAAAAGATATAACAAACTATGAAAATCCATTATCCTCATTTTTATTTGAACCAGGATCAACAATGAAAATATATACATATATGTGTGCAATGGAAACAGGAAAATATGACGGAAAAACAGAATACTATTCTGGAAAATATACAATAGGCGATGACACAATAAAAGACTGGAATGGTTATGGATGGGGAACAATAAATTATGATTTAGGATTTGAATATTCAAGTAACGTCGCAGTAGCAAATATATTAAACACAATACTTACAAAACAAGAATTAAAAGACTGCTATCACAAATATGGATTTGATGAAATAACAGGAATAGAATTAGGAAGAGAATTAACAAGCGAATTAAACTTTACATATGATATAGAAGTAGCAAATGCTGGATTTGGACAAGGAATTTTAACAACACCAATTCAACATTTACAAGCACTTTCAATTATCTCAAATAATGGATACATGCTAAAACCTCATATAGTTGAAAAAATAATAAATACAAATAATAATGAAACAATTTATGAAAGACAAATAGAAACATCCGAAAAACTTGTAAGCGACGAAACATTAAAAAAAATAAAAGAACTTATGTATAACGTTGTAAATGGACAAAATGAAGGAACAACAGGTAACAGATATAGAGTAGATGGATTAGATATAATTGGAAAAACTGGAACAGCACAAATTTATGACGATAAAAATGGTGGATATTTAACTAGGGATAATGATTATATTTATTCATTTTCTGGAATGTTCCCAAAAGATGATCCGCAAATTTTAATATATGCAGCTATAAAAAAACCAAATTTCGGAAATACAGTAACAATATCAGAACCAGTCGTAGAAGTAATGAAAAATATAGCTAAGTATAAAAATATAAACACAACAAAAAAAGAAGAAAACAAAGATATAAAACAAATTCAATTAGAAAATTATATAAATACAAAAAAAGATGAAACAATTAAAAACTTACAAGAAAAAAATCTAAATATAATAACAATAGGAGATGGAGATACAATAATTGACTATTATCCAAAAGACAAAGTTATAACAGGAGAAAGAATAATACTAATAACTAATGGACAAAATAAAGTGATGCCGAATATGACAAATTGGTCAAAAAGAGAAACTAAATTCTTGCTAGATAAACTTAATATAAAATATACACTAACAGGAAATGGATATGTAAAAAGTCAAAGCATAAAAGAAAACACACCTGTAACTCCAGAATTAGAAATACAAGTAACACTTGAAAATAAATTAGAAAAAAAACAATAATAATTGACAAAAACACTTATTAGTGCTAATATTTATTTAGACACGAAATAGTGTTTTTATTTTAGAAAAAATTTGAAAGGAAACAAATATGAAAAAAGTATTATCAAACGTTAGAAAAGAAATGAAAAAAGTAAAATGGCCTACAAAAAAAGATATGATAAAATATAGTATTGCAACACTATCAATAATTTTATTTTTCTGTATATTCTTTGTAGCAAGTGACTTAATAATAATGGGTATAAAGGAGTTAATGAAATAATGCAAAAAGAATGGTATGTAGTTAACACTTATTCAGGACACGAAAATAAGGTAAAAGAAAAATTAGAAATGCGTGCTAGCTCTATGGGAATGGAAGATTATATCTTTAGAGTTGTGGTACCAGAACAAAAAGAAATAGAAGTAAAAGATGGAAAAGAAAAAGAAAAAATTAAAAAAATGTTTCCAGGATATATTCTAGTAGAAATGATAATGAATGATGAAGCTTGGTTCATAGTAAGAAATACTCCAGGTGTAACAGGATTTATCGGTTCATCAGGAAAAGGAGCAAAACCTTTCCCATTAACACCACAAGAAGCAGATAAAATATTGAATCAAATGGGAATGAGTAGACTTGAAGTAGATACAGACTTAAACGTTGGAGACAGCGTAAAAGTTATTGGTGGACCATTCGCAGGAATGTTTGGTAAAATTAAAAACATTGATTCATCAACAGGATTACTTGAGGTAAGCCTAGACTTATTCGGACAAGAAACAAATGTTGAACTAGAATTATCACAAATTGAAAAATCTTAAAAAAACATTGAAATTTAAAAATATTTGTGATATTATTAAATGGCTATATTTATTTTAATATAGATTTAGTGGGAGCTTATCTATGATTTGTGCTAAGAGCGGATTATGTACAAAGCATTATAACCACTCACGAAAAAGAAATTTATTGGGAGGTGTTTTTCGTGGCAAAAAAGAACGTTACAAAAGAAATTAAATTACAAATTCCAGCAGGAAAAGCAACACCAGCTCCACCAGTAGGAACAGTGTTAGGACCAGCAGGAATTAATTTACAAGAATTTTGTACAAAATACAACGATGCAACAAGAGACAAGATGGGAGATGTTATACCAGTAGTTATTTCTGTATATGAAGACAGAACTTTCGACTTCGTATTAAAAACTCCACCAGCAGCAGAATTAATCAAGAAATATGCTAAGATTAAATCTGGATCTGGTAAAGGTAAGAATGAAATCGTTGGAAAATTAACAAAAGATCAATTAAGAGAAATTGCTGAAACAAAACTACCAGACTTAAATGCATATACTGTAGAAGAAGCTATGAAAATAGTTGAAGGTACTGCACTTAATATGGGCGTTGAAATTTCAGAATAATACATAGTAAAACTATGTGGAAGGAATTTATCCGCTAGAACCACAGGAGGTAAAAATGAAAAAAGGTAAAAAATATGTAGAGGCTGCATCAAAAATAGAAAAAGGAACAGCTTATACAAAAGAAGAAGCTATTAAATTAGTTAAAGAAACAGCAGTAACTAAGTTTGATTCATCAGTAGAAATAGCTATGAGATTAAACCTAGATACTAAAAAGGCAGATCAACAATTAAGAGGAGCTATCGTATTACCAAATGGTACAGGTAAAACTAAAAAAGTATTAGTTTTAGCTAAAGGACCAAAAGCAACTGAAGCTAAAGAGGCTGGTGCTGATTATGTTGGTGATATGGACATGATTGAAAAAATCGAAAAAGAAAATTGGTTCGATTTTGATACATTAATCGCTACTCCAGATATGATGCCAGCATTAGGAAAAATTGGTAAAATCTTAGGACCAAAAGGATTAATGCCAAACCCTAAAACAGGAACAGTTACAATGGATGTTAAAAAAGCTGTAGAAGACGTTAAAAAAGGACGTGTTGAATACAGAACAGATACTTATGGAAACATTCATGCATTAATCGGAAAAGTAAGCTTTACAAATGACGCATTACTTGAAAACTTAAATGCATTTATAAATGTAATCCTAAAAGCTAAACCATCAGTAGTAAAAGGTGCTTACGTTAAAAACGTAACATTATCATCTACTATGGGTCCTGGTGTAAAAATTGATTTAAATGAGTTAAATTAGTATTTACAAAATAAAAATAATATGTTAAAATGAATTCGTTGTGAAAAAATAGTACCGTAGACAGTAGGAGCGAAAGCTTAATATTTCCTACCGAGGAACTTTAAGTTATAAACTTTAAGAACCTTGCTGTCTATAGCGAGGTTTTTATTTACGGTATAAAAAATAAAGGAGGCGAAAGAATGGCAAATGCTAAAATAATCGAAAGAAAAGCACAAGTTGTTGAAGAAATAGCTAATAAGGTAAAAGAATCTAATGCAGCAGTATTATTCGAATACCAAGGATTAACTGTTACAGAAACAAATGAGCTAAGAAGAAAATTAAGAGAAACAGGTTCTGATTATAAAGTATATAAAAATACATTAACAAAAAGAGCAATGGATACTCTTAAAATTGATTTAGGAGAATTAGGTGGACCAAAAGCAATCGCATTTGGAACAGACGCAATCGCTCCAATCAAAACATTAAACGATTTTGCAAAAGACCATCCAGCACTACAATTAAAAATTGGTATAGTTGATGGTGAAGTTGCAGATGAAGCAAAATTAAAAACACTTGCAACAATTCCAAGCAGAGATACATTACTTACAATGTTTGCTGCTGGACTTATGGAACATGTTAAGAATGCAGCAATATGCTTAGACTTACATGCTAAAAATTTAGAGGAAAATAATTAATTAAAGGGAGGAATATAAAATGGCAAAAATAGAAAATAAAGATATTATTGAAGCTTTAAAAGAAAAAACAATATTAGAAGTTAAAGAATTAGTAGATATGATGAAAGAAGAATTTGGTGTAGATCCAAGTTCAGTAGCTGTAGCTGCACCAGTAGCTGGAGCTGCTGCTGAAGAAGGACCAAGCACAGTTAACGTTGTTTTAGCAAGTGCTGGAGCTAACAAAATAGCTGTAATCAAACTAGTTAGAGAAGTAACTGGATTAGGATTAAAAGAAGCTAAAGACATCGCTGATAACGGTGGAAATATTAAAGAAAACGTATCTACAGATGAAGCTAATGAATTAAAAGCTAAATTCGAAGAAGCAGGCGCTACAATCGAATTAAAATAATTAAGATAATAATGGTATGAAGCCTATACACAAAAATGTGTATGGGCTTTCGCCGTTTCTAAAAGGATGATAAAAATGTCTCATTATTTTACAAATGATTATGTAGAATCAAAAGAAGTTAAAACAAAATGTATAATAAAAAATACAGAACTAACACTTATAACAGATAATGGAGTATTCTCAAAAAAAGGATTAGACTTTGGAACACGTTCATTATTAGAAACAATAGATAATGTTAAGGGACAAGTTCTAGACTTTGGATGTGGATATGGTCCAATAGGAATATATTTAAAAAAAACATATGATGTTGAAGTAGATGCAGTTGATATAAATGAGAGAGCTATGAACTTAGCTAAAAAGAATGCAGAACTAAATAAAATAGATATGAATATATTCGAAAGCAATATATATGAAAATATAAATAAGAAATATGATTATATAGTGACAAACCCACCAATAAGAGTTGGAAAAAAAATACTATATCAAATATTATTTGAAGCAAAAAAACACTTAAAAGTTAATGGTGAACTTTGGTTAGTAGTACATAAAGATCAAGGAGCTAAAACACTAGCAAAAGACCTTGAAAAAGAGTATAAAGTAGAAATAAAAAATAAAAATAAAGGTTTTTATATTATTTGTGCTAGAAACAATTGACAATTTGATTTAGATTTGATAAACTTATAAAGTGGCGACATGTACTGTTTTTGTTGTGCGTGCACTAGAAAATATAGTTATAGGGGTGAAAGAGTGGCTTATAAAGTTGAAAAATTTGGTGATCACCGAAAAAGAAGAAATTATGCAAAAACAAAAAACGCAATTAAATTAGGAAACTTGCTAGAAATTCAAAAAAAATCATATGATTGGTTCTTAAATACAGGAATCAAAGAGGTATTTGAGGATATTTTTCCTGTCGAAAGCTTTACAGGAAACTTGTCACTTGAATTCGGAGAATATGCATTCGAAAACTCAAGATATTCGATAAAAGAATGCAAAGAAAGATATGCAACATATGCTGCACCTTTAAAAGTACAAGCTAGATTATTTAATCAAGAAACTGGAGAAGTAAAAGAACAAGAAATATTCTTGGGCGATATGCCTATAATGACAGAAACAGGTACATTTATCATAAATGGAGCTGAACGTGTTATTGTATCACAATTAGTTAGATCTCCTAGTGTTTACTATGGAAAAGAAATAGACAAGAAAAATGGAAAACCTATTATAACTTGTCAAGTAATTCCAACACGTGGAACATGGCTTGAATATGAAACAGATGCTAGAGATATAGTATATGTTAGAATTGATAGAACAAGAAAAGTTCCAATTACTACATTACTACGTGCTTTAGGATTATCTAGTGATGATGATATTGTTGACTTATTTGGAGAAAATGAGTATTTAGCAAAAACAATGGCTAAAGATGTTAATAAGAATACAGATGAAGCCTTAATTGATATTCATTCTAAATTACGTCCAGGAGAACCATCAACATTAGATAGTGCTAAAAACCAATTGATATCTAGATTCTTTGACGCATTTAGATATGATTTAGCAAAAGTTGGACGTTATAAATTCAACAAAAAACTAAACGTATTAGAAAGAGTATTAGATTGCAAATTAGCAGAAGATATCAAAGTAAATGGGGAAACTATAGTTGAAAAAGATACTATAATAACAAAAGAAATTATTGAAAAAATAAAACCAATAATAAGCGATGGATATGGTGTACAAGAAGCATTAATTAATGATGTATTAGACACATATAATAAAGTACAAGTTCTTAAAGTGTACTCAAAAGTTAATCCAGAAAAAGTTGTTAAAGTTATTGGAAATGATCAATTGATAGATGAAAAAAGACTTACAATTTCTGACGTTTATGCATCAGTATCATACTATCTAAATTTATTAGATGGAATTGGTAACTATGATGAAATTGATAACCTATCAAACAGACGTGTAAGACAAGTAGGAGAATTATTACAAAATCAATTTAGAATTGGTGTATCAAGAATTGAAAGAGTAATTAGAGATAGAATGAGTACTCAAGAAATATCTGATGTTACTCCAAAAACATTGATAAATATTAGACCTTTAACAGCGTCTATAAAAGAATTCTTTGGATCAAGCCAATTATCACAATTCATGGATCAAACAAACCCAGTAGCAGAGTTAACAAATAAAAGACGTTTATCAAGTCTAGGACCTGGTGGACTTTCAAGAGATAGAGCAGGTATGGAAGTACGTGACGTTAACCCATCACACTACGGAAGAATCTGTCCAATCGAGTCTCCAGAAGGACCAAACATCGGACTTATAACATCATTAGCATCATATGCTAGAGTTGATGACTATGGATTTATAATGACTCCATATAGAAAAGTAGAAAATTGTAAATTAACTGATGAAGTAAAATATATGACTGCAGATGAAGAAACAGAATACTATATTTCACAAGCCACAGTTGAATTAAATGAAAATGATGAAATTGTTCCAGATAGAATTCCAGTAAGATATCATGGAGAAACAATTCAAATAGAAAAAGAAAAAGTAGACTACATGGACGTTTCACCACAACAAGTTATATCAATAACAACTCAAGGTATTCCATTCCTTGAACACGATGATGGTAAACGTGCACTTATGGGTGCAAACATGCAACGTCAAGCAATCCCACTACTTAAAAATGAAGCACCATTAGTCGGAACTGGAATAGAAGCAATATCTGCAAGAGACTCTGGAGCAGTAGTAATTGCTAAAGCAGATGGTGTTGTTGACTATGTAGACGCAAGAAAAATAGTAGTAAAAACATTAGGTGGAAATGATACATACTACCTAAATGGATACGAAAGAAGTAATGCTGGAACTTGTTACCATCAAGTACCAATCGTAAGATTAGGAGACAAAGTTAAAAAAGACGAAGTTATCGCAGATGGTCCAAGTACAGAAATGGGAGAAATGGCTCTAGGAAGAAACGTAACAGTAGCATTCATGAACTATAATGGTTACAACTACGAGGATGCCGTAATCCTAAATGAAAGATTAGTAAAAGATGATGTTTATACATCAATCCATATAGAAGATTATCAAATCGAATGTAGAGATACAAAACTAGGACCTGAAGAATTCACAAGAGATATTCCAAATATCGGTGAAGACGCAGTTAAAAACCTAGATGAAAACGGTATTATCAGAATCGGTACAGAAGTAAAAGATGATGATATATTAGTAGGAAAAGTTACTCCAAAAGGAATGGCTGAATTAACTTCAGAAGAAAAATTATTACACGCAATATTCGGAGAAAAAACAAGAGAAGTAAGAGATACTTCATTAAGAGTACCTCATGGTGGAGAAGGTATTGTTCACGATATCAAAATATTCACTAAAGAAGATTGTGATGAATTACCAGCAGGAGTATCAAAAATAATAAGAGTTTATATAGCTCAAAAACGTAAAATAAGCGTTGGAGATAAAATGGCAGGACGTCATGGTAATAAAGGTGTTGTATCATTAATATTACCAGAAGAAGATATGCCATACATGGCAGATGGTAGACCTGTTGATATCCTACTTAACCCACTAGGAGTTCCATCACGTATGAACCTAGGACAAATTCTAGAAATGCATTTAGGTATTGCAGCTAAAAAATTAAATATCCATGTAGCAACACCAGTATTCGATGGTGCTACTAAAGAAGAAATCATAGATGCATTAAAAGAAGCAGGATTAGACGAAGATGGAAAAACAATCCTATACGATGGTAGAACAGGTGAACCATTTGATAATAGAATATCAGTTGGTGTAATGTATATGATCAAACTTCACCACATGGTAGACGATAAATTACATGCACGTTCTACTGGTCCATACTCACTAGTAACACAACAACCACTAGGAGGAAAAGCACAATTCGGTGGACAAAGATTCGGAGAAATGGAAGTTTGGGCACTTGAAGCATATGGTGCAGCACATGTACTACAAGAAATGATTACTACAAAATCAGATGATGTAGTAGGTCGTGTAAAAGTATATGAAGCATTAGTAAAAGGAACAGATATTCCAAAACCAGGAGTACCAGAAAGTTTCAGAGTTGCTATAAAAGAATTCCAAGCATTAGGACTTGATATAACAGTATTAAATTCTGATGGAAACTTTGTAGAATTAAAAGACTTAGAAGAATCAGAAAAAGATTCATATCTAACTTCAGATGAAATAGAAACACAAGTTAATACATCTGAAGAACCAATCGCACCAGAGGAAGAAGAACAAGAATTTGATGATGATTACGCAAATGAATTTGAAGACGAATTAGAAGATTCAGAAGATTTTGAAGAAATGGAAGGTGACGCTGAATAATGGATGTTAATCAATTTGAAGGATTAAGAATAGGTATAGCCTCACCAGAAAAAATTCGTGAATGGTCATATGGTGAAGTAAAAAAAGCAGAAACAATCAATTATCGTACACTAAAACCAGAACGTGATGGATTATACTGTGAAAAAATATTCGGACCAACTAAGGACTTTGAATGTTCTTGTGGTAAATACAAAAGATTAAGATATAAAAATATAATATGTGATAGATGTGGAGTAGAAGTTACAAGAAGTAAAGTACGTCGTGAACGTATGGGACACATCGAGTTAGCTACTCCTTGTTCTCACATTTGGTTCTTTAAAGGAATTCCATCAAGAATGGGATTAGTTCTAGATATGTCTCCAAGAGATCTAGAAGAAGTATTATACTTTGTATCATACGTAGTATTAGATCCAGGAGCAGCACCTCTAGAAAAGAAACAAACAATAAGTGATAAAGAATATCGTACATACTATGAAAAATATGGAGATACTTTCAGAGTAGGAATGGGTGCAGAAGCCATACAAGAATTACTAAAAGAAGTAGACCTTAAAAAAGAAGTAGACGATATACTAAAAGAAATAGAAGAAATTAAAGATTCATCAAGTCAAAAAAGAATTCGTTTAATTAAAAGACTAGATGTATTAAATGCATTTTTAGAATCAGGAAATAGACCTGAATGGATGATATTAAATGCATTACCAGTAATCCCACCAGAATTAAGACCAATGATTCAATTAGACGGTGGTAGATTCGCTACATCTGACTTAAATGACTTATATAGAAGAGTAATTAATAGAAATAATCGTTTAAAGAAATTAATGGATTTAGGAGCACCTTCTATAATAATTCAAAACGAAAAACGTATGTTACAAGAAGCAGTTGATGCATTATTTGATAACGGTCGTCGTGGAAGAAATATTACAGGAGCTGGAAATAGACCATTAAAATCATTATCTAGTATGTTAAAAGGAAAACAAGGACGTTTCCGTCAAAACTTACTAGGAAAACGTGTTGACTACTCAGGACGTTCAGTTATCGTAGTAGGACCAAGTTTAAAAATGTATGAGTGCGGTATTCCAAAAGAAATGGCACTAGAACTATTTAAGCCACACGTTATAAATGGATTAGTAAAAAAAGAAATAGCTTCTAATATAAAAGCCGCTAAAAAAATGATTGAAAACCAAGATCCAAGAGTTTGGGATGTTGTAGAAGAAAAAATCAAAGAACATCCAGTAATGCTTAACCGTGCACCAACTCTACATAGATTAGGTATTCAAGCATTCGAACCAAAATTAATTGGTGGTAGAGCAATACGTCTTCACCCACTAGTTTGTGCAGCATTCAATGCCGACTTCGATGGAGACCAAATGGCAGTACACGTACCAATTAGTGAAGAAGCACAAGCAGAAGCAAGAATATTAATGCTTGGTGCTAATAACATACTAAAACCTTCAGATGGACAACCAATCGTTGCTCCAGGACAAGATATGATATTAGGTAACTACTATATCACTATCGAAAAAGCAGGACTTCCTGGTGAAGGTAGAGTATTTAAAAATGATAATGAAGCATTAATGGCATACGAAAGAAGAGAAATTACACTTCAAACACGTATAGCTATACCAGTTTCATCATTTAAACATAAAGTATTCCCTGATACATATAAAGGAAAATACTTAGTAACAACTCCAGGAAAATTAATATTCAATGAAATATTCCCAGATTCATTCCAATACATAAATGATGGATCAGAAGAAAACATTGAAAAAGTAACACCAAAGAAATATTTCTTAAATCAAGGTGTAAATATTCCTGAAGAAATCGCAAAAATGGAATTAGTAAAACCATTTGCTAAAAAAGTACTAACTAAATTAGTTGCTCAAATATATAAGAGATATCAAACAACAGAAACATCAGTAATGCTAGATAAAATGAAAGATTTAGGTTTCAAATATTCAACATTATCAGGTATTTCAATTGGTATCGGAGATATACTTGAATCAAAAACAAAAGAAGAAGTATTAAAAGAAGCAGGAGACATGGTTAATCAAATCAATAAACAATTTAAACGTGGTTTGATAACAGATAGAGAAAGATACGAAAAAGTTGTAGCAACATGGAATGAAGCTAAAAATAAAATAGCAGACGAATTATCTGCAGCAATCAAAGAAGATAAAGAAAATCCAATATCTATAATGATTGACTCAGGAGCTCGTGGTAACTTATCTAACTTGAACCAAATGTCAGGTATGCGTGGACTTATGATGAAACCAACAGGTGAAGCAGTAGAAATTCCAATCACATCTTCATTCTCAGAAGGTGCAAACGTTTCAGAATTCTTCTTAGCAACACACGGTGCTAGAAAAGGTGCAGTTGATACAGCCCTTAAAACAGCCGATGCAGGTTACTTAACAAGAAGACTTGTAGATGTTGCTCATGATATAATTGTAAAAGAAGACGATTGTGGAACTGAACAAGGAGTAGTTGTTGAAGCATTTATTAATGAAAAAGACAATACTCAAGTAGAATCTCTAAGAGATCGTATTGTTGGTAGATATACAAACAAGAAAATTATAAATCCAGAAACTAAAGAAGTAATGTATGATAAAGATACATATATTACAGAAGCAATTGCAGATAAAATAGTTGAAGCAGGAATTACAAAAGTTTCAATTAGAACAGTACTTACTTGTAAAACTGAACATGGTGTATGTAGAAAATGTTATGGTAGAAACCTTGCTACAGGATCTATTGTTGAAATTGGAGAAGCAGTTGGTATCATGGCTGCACAATCAATCGGTGAACCAGGTACACAGCTTACAATGCGTACTATCAACTCAGGTGGTGTTGCCGGAGACGATATTACACAAGGTCTTCCACGTGTACAAGAATTATTCGAAGCACGTAATCCAAAAGGAAAAGCCAACATTGCTGAAATCACTGGTAAAATTACTAAGATTGAAGAAGATGGTGGAAAATACATAATCAACATTACAAACGATGCTGAAACAAGAGAACATGTAACAAACTACAGTGCTAAACTTGCAGTTGAATTAAATCAAGAAGTAAAAGCAGGTCAAAGATTAACTCATGGAGCAATATCTCCAAAAGAATTATTAGTTGTTACTGACCCAATAACTGTTCAACAATATATCTTACTTGAAATTCAAAAAGTTTACCGTAGTCAAGGTGTTGATATCTCAGATAAACACGTTGAAGTTATGGCAAAACGTATGATTTCAAAAATTAAAATAGTTAATAGCGGTGATACATTATTCTTACCAGGAACATTAGTAAATATTAACGAATTCTCAGACGTTAATAAGAAACTAATTATTGAAGGAAAACGTCCTGCAACTGGTAGACCAGTATTACTTGGTATAACAAAAGCATCTCTAGAAACTGATTCATTCTTATCAGCAGCATCATTCCAAGAAACTACAAGAATATTGACTGATGCAGCAATCCACGGAAGAGTAGATCACTTAAACGGATTAAAAGAAAACGTTATAATTGGTAAACTTATTCCAGCAGGAACAGGAGCAAGAGAATATAAAAATATAAATTATAAACTTGAAGTTCCAGAAGTTACAGAAGAACCACTAGACATGCTAGAAGATGAACTATTAGCGTAAAAGAATAGACAAGAGTCTATTCTTTTTTAATTTTTTCTTGAATATAAAAAATATATATGTTATTATTTTTACAGGTGATTATTATGAAGAAAGAAAATATAATAATATGCGCATTAATTACGTGCTTGCTAACAATAATAATAGTGGGATCAATACAAGATAATAAAAAAGCAGGAAATAGTAAGGATAATGCAAATAAATATACTGAAAAAATAGATGAATTAGAAAAAGAAAAAGAAGAATTAAATAAACAATTAGAAGAAATAAATAAAAAAAATGAAGTTTACAACAATTTCTCAAAAGATGAAGAAAAAACTAAAGAAGAATTGTTGGATATAATTGAGAAAGCACAATTTGAAGACAATGGATACCAATATATTGTAGATAATGTAATGGATAGTTTTTATAGATATGCATTTACAATGCATTCGTCCCCATATTGTGGTGAATTTGGTAGCTACGAAGCTATAGATGATAAAAACATTTTAGGTGAATCACCAAAAGGAAGATATAATGAATCACATACATTTAAAAATAAAGATGATATAAATAATTTCTTTTTAGAATTTTTAAGTGAAAACTATTACAACAATAATGTTAAAGAGTATTACTTGGAAAAAGATAACAAACTATATTGCTTTGCACCAGGAAAAGGAGAATTAGTCTATAAACCAGAGGAATCGGATTTTAAAATAATAAAAGTATCAGAAAAGAAAATAGAAGTATTTGCAAAAACAATTTCTGAAAATATAGGTACAGACCAGAAAATAGACGCATATGCAACATTAATAAACGAAAATGGTAATTGGGTAGTAGACGAATATAAGGAATTCTATTAGGTGATACATATGAAGAAAGAAAATATAATAATATGTGCATTAATTACATGCTTGCTAACAATAATAATAATGGGATCAATACAAGATAATAAAAAAGCAGGAAATAGTAAGGATAATACAAATAAATATACTGAAAAAATTGAACAATTAGAAAAAGAAAATGAAGAATTAAAGAAACAATATGAAGATTACGACAAAAAATTGGAAAATACCAATCTTTCCAAAGAAGACTATAAAAAAAAGCTAGACCAATTATGGAACAATAATGAGAAACTTAATGAAGTATTAAAAAATATTGATTCAAAAAACAGTGAGTATCAAAGTACTGTAGAAAATATAATGGAAAAATTCTTTGAATATTCTCCAAAATATTGTGGAGAAACAAGTAAAGAACTAGAAAAAATAGAAGATCCATCGATTTTAGATGGTTCGTATAGTGGTGGTTACGTAAAGTCATATACATTTAATAATATGGAAGAAGTAAAATCATTTTATAAAGAATTTTTAAGTGATGAGTATTTTAATAATAGAATAAAAAAATACTATGTAGAAAAAGATAATGAAGTATACTGTTACAATATAGGCAAAGAAACATTACAATATGAACCAAGTAAAAGTATGTTTAAGATATTATCATCTACTGAAGATAAAATTGAGATATATTATTCAATAAAAGAATACCTATATAATGCAGATGACCTAAGGGATTCTTCTGGAATCGCGACATTAATAAACGAAAATGGTAATTGGGTAGTAGATGGTAATTGGCCAATAGAATATGATTAAAAGATTAATAAGAGAATAGACAAGAGTCTATTCTTTTTTATTCAAGAAAAAAATTGATACATTATGTATCAATTTTATTTTAACTTGGAACTAATATATTTT
>CAMVNW010000008.1 GCA_947168965.1 uncultured Caryophanales bacterium | reverse complement strand
ATTAATAAATTAAAATTATTATTAAACAATTCAAAGTCTATGTCATCTTTTTTTAAAAATTTTCCTAAATCTTTTTCAACAATCTCTTGTGTGATATCGATTTTTTTTTCTTTGCCTAAGGATACAATACCATCAACTAAACTCTTAAATTGTTCACTATCATATTTAGGAAATCTATTTCCTTTTCTATACCCACTTATAACAGGTGGAGCAATTCCAGTTATATCTGATAATCTTTTATTAGTACATCCTATAATTTCTATATAATCATTTAATTTATCACTAAAGTTCATAAAATCACCTTTACACTTACTTTTCATTAGTATAATAACAAATTACACAAAAGTCAATGACAATTAAGTAATTATAAATATAATTATATAAATGTAATTTAAGATATGATAAAATAACATTAGTATAATAAGGAGGAGTTTTATGAAAAAAATTAAAAGAAAATTAAAAGAATTGCCTAAGAAGACAATAGCTTTATTAATGGTATTTTCAATGCTATTAAATTATGTATTGCCAATTACAACAGTATTTGCACTAGATACTTATACAATTAGTTTTTCTGCACAAGGTACACATACAATGGAGGTAGTTGGTGGTCAGTTGAAAATAGATGGTCAATTTGTAGATTTACAATATAATGGGACTACAATAGGAGAAGTAAATTGTTCTAGTACTACAAGTTGTTCTATAACTGCATCTAGTGATATGGCTGGAGAATTAAATTATAATTCTGCAAATAAATTTACATTATACAATTCGAATGGTCATGTAGAATACGTCATGGGAAATTTAATTAATTCAGATACTGTATTTATGGTAGAAGATAAAATAAATGAACCACAAGAAGGTGGAACAGAAGATGTCACATTTGATATTAATTTTACTAATACACATATGAATGTGTGGATTAATAACAAAGTTGTAATGGATGATCATGATGGCATTCTAAAAAGTTCATTTAATGGCGAAGTTACATCTGCCGGAAATGCAACTGGCACTAACTCATTAAGATTTCAACCACCATTTGGTGATTATCCAGTTACTGAATATGTAATCAATGGAATAAGCTATACTGAAGATTCAGCCAATGTTACTGTTGATATGGATGGGAGCTTTATTATTGATGTTCCCGTGGCATCAAGTTATACGATAACAGGTGCTGGAGATGAAAGTTACGTTCTTCCAAGAACGATTATTTGGACAAATTCTGATTATGTTCCAAAAGATGAAGAAGATGCTGCATGGACATCACAATTTAGTATTAGTCATGGTTCAGCCAAAGTTGTTGAGGTATATGATGAAAATGGAACATTACTTGCTCCAAACCAATATATAAATACTGTTGAGCAACCAGACGGGTCAAGAAGCGATCAATATGGAGTAAATAATGGATTTGGATGGGTTTCAATTATGCCTGGATCGAGAGTTGTATTTGAATTTGTTCCAGAATATGGTTACCAATTAACAGGAATTTCAATTAATGAACAACCTCTAGAGGCTATAGAAACAACAAATAGATTTGAAATCACGTTACCACAAAATCCTGAGGGTAGTGGGAATATTCATTTTGCTGCTACATTCACAAGAACTGAAGATATAGTAAAAGCAAGTTCAGAAAAAGTCTCTGGTGGTAGTATTAATTTAGGAAATGAATTACCAAGTGGATCTGCACAATTAACCGTTAATGATGTTGAATTAAGTTCTGATAAAATTTCTGAGTTTGAAAATGCTGCTGGTGAATACACAATATCAAATTATTTAGATATTGATTTATATCAAGTGTTCTATAAAGGGAAAAATGATTCAAATGATGTATGGTCTACCGAAATAGAAGAATTAAGTGATTATGCAACCATATCTATGAAATTAGAAGATGGTATTGATGCAAATGACATTGTAATAGTTCACAATATTCATGATGGTGAACAATTTGAAGTAATTGAAATTGATTCATATGATCCAGAAACAAACACTATTACATTTAAAACAAAATCATTTTCTAATTACGCTATAGCTACTAAAACAACAAATGAAGAAAAAACAACAGATAATATAAATAATCCAAAAACTGGTGATAATATAATGTTCTATGTTTCAATGTTAGGATTAAGTATTATAGGTCTTGCAGGGGTAGGATATACTAAAAAGAAAATATTTAATAAATAAGACTCTCAGAGTCTTTTTCTATGGTAAAATAAATATATAAAGTTAACTCAACCATTGGTATGTGTAATTTCGAGATTGATTATTATATAATTAAATCATGAAAGGAGAAAAAGTTCATGGATATAATTAAGATTGGAAAATTTATAGCAGATTGTAGAAAAGAAAAAAAACTAACACAAGAACAATTGGCAGAAAAATTATATATTACAGATAGAGCGGTATCTAAATGGGAAAGAGGATTGTCACTACCAGATGCAGATAAAATGCTAGAATTATGTAATATACTAGATATAAATGTAAATGAGCTTTTAAATGGTGAAAAGTTAAATATGAAAAATTACGAAAAGAAAACAGAAGAACTATTATTAGAACTAGCTAAACAAGATGAAATAAAAAATAGAAAACTAATGTTAGACATGTGGGTATTAACAATTTCTGCCTGTATATTCTATATAGGTATTGTTACACTTGCAGCCCTTACTCTAGAAGATGGACCAGTTTTAGGTACAGTTATATGTGTTTCTACTATATTGGTGGTATGCATCTGTTTTTATGGATTAAAACTTGAAATTGAAGCTGGTTACTATGAATGTAAAAAATGTCATCATAAACATGTACCATCATTCTTTAATGTACTATGGGCTCCACATATGAGTACAACAAGATACTTAAAATGTCCTAAATGTGGAAAAAGAAGTTGGTCTAAGAAAGTTATGAGTAAATAAATTAAAGAACGGATTAATCCGTTCTTTTATGATATAATATTTATATATTGAGGTGTACTATGAAATTAAATAATGAAAGCAAAACTCTATTTATTCCTTTATTAGGAAAAGCAATAATGAGTAAGGATAATATATTTTTACATGATCCAAAAGCAGAAGAAATAATATCTAAAATTGATTACAATTTTAATTCATTAAAACAATCAAAGTGGTTATCAATGTATATGAGTGTTAGAGCATTAATAATTGATGAATTATGTAATAAATATATCAAAGAACATCCTAACGCAACTATAATTCATTTAGGTTGTGGACTTGATTCAAGATGTTTAAGAGTAAATCAAAATTTTGGTACTTGGTATGATATAGATTATGAAAATGTAATAGATATAAGAAAAAAGTTTTATGAAGAAGATTCAAAACATAAAATGATAGGTAGCTCAGTAGTTGATTATAAATGGTTAAAAGAAATAAAAATAAATGATAATATAATGGTGGTTGCTGAAGGACTAACAATGTATTTATCAGAAGAAGAAATAAAAGAATTATTAGAACAGATAAATAATAAATTAGGTGATGTTCACTTATTATTTGATGCATATTCTAAAAAAGGTGTTAGAAGTTCTAAAATTAAAAATCCAGTTAATCAGATGAATGCTGAAGTAAAATATGGAATAGATAATCCTGAAGAATTTTTACAATTAAATAATAATTTAGAATATGAATCAACACATTTAATAAAAAAAGAAGATAATAATCTAAATGGGTTAACTAAATTTATTTTTAATAATTTGTATTGTGGCAAAATATCACAATCAATTTATAAGATATATGAATTTAATCTAAAAAAATAATAATTACAGGAGTTGATAACATGGCAACAACAAAAGAATATAGAGATTTTATTTTAGAACAATTAAACTTATTAGATAATATAACTTGTAAATCAATGATGGGAGAATATTTACTTTATTATAATGGAGTATTGTTTGGTGGTATTTATGATGATAGAGTGCTTGTAAAAAAAGTAGAGAACAACAAAAAATATAATATGAAAGAATCTATTCCTTATGATGGAGCTAAACCAATGTATTTAGTTGATGATATAGATAATAAGGAAAAATTAAAAGAAATTATATTAGGTACTTGTAAAGATTTAAAAAAATAAGAATGGATAAAATCCATTTTTTTTTATTAAAACTAAAATAATTGAATTATTTTTAATCTTTTTCAAATAATAAATATTAGAGTAATAAATAATTATTCTAATAAAAAAAGAAAGAGGAAAAAATAATGAATAAAAATAAAACATTAATAGCGTTACTTTTATTAGTAGCAGCAGTAACATTAGGTATAGGGTATGCCGCAATAACACAAACATTAAAAATAAATGGAACTGCAACAGCAAGAGAATCAGCTTCAGCCTTTGATGTGCATTTTATAAATGCAACACCAGATTCAACACAAATAACACCATCAGATGAAAATAATCAAAAAGAAGTATCTTCAACAGCGTCAGTAACATCAAATAATAAAATTGCCGAAATGAGTGTAACACTAACAGATGTAGACGACTCACAAACATGTACATTCACAGTAGAAAATACAAGTTTAGATGGTATACAAGCAATAATAAAACCAAGTAATGTAAAAATAACATCAGATGCATCAGGACAAATACCATTTACATCAGATTATTTTACAGTTACTACAAACATTTCATCAGATATAACAATACCATCAACAACAGGAAGTAATACAGATACATTTACTGTAACAGTTACATTAAAAAAACCATATATAGACACATCATCAGAACAAAATGAACCAACACACACAGAAAACTTTTATGTAATATTAGATGCAGTATCAAGTAGATAAAATATTATATGAAAAAAGAAAAAATTAAATTATATATATTAGAAGTATTGTTATTTGTTTTCTTATTGATTGCCATAATCATATCAAAAAGAATAACATATATAACACTATCAATATCATTAATAACATATACAATATTATTAAAAATAACAATTAAAAAAAAGAAGATATTATCAATCTATAAAAAACAAGTATTTATATCTATGATTTTTTTTGGGTTAATATATATAGGATTATTCTATATATTTGGATTTTATGCATATGATTTTTCTAAAACACCAACATCATTTGGATTAAAATCAATTTATAGATATATACTACCATTAGCGTCAATAATAATAACAACAGAAGAAATAAGACAAACATTAATAACTCAAAATGGAACAATAAAAATACTAAAATTAGATATATCAAAAATAATTCTATTTATAAACACAGTATTGATAGATATACTAATATACATAAGACTATATGATATAAAAGAACTAGATGACTTCCTAACAATAATGGGATTTATAACATTCGCATCAATATCATGTAATATGCTTTATAATTATATAACCAAAAGATATGGAAATAAAAGTGTAATTATATATAAACTAATCACAATATTATATATTTATATAATTCCTGTAATACCAAACATGTATATATATTTTAGATCATTTTTAAGAATGATATATCCATATATAATATATCTAATATTAGAACAAACATACTCTAAAAAAAAACTAAGAGTAACTTATAAAGATAAAAATATAATCACAATAACAACATTAATAATAACAACCTTAATAACGATGCTTATTTCATGTCAATTCAAATATGGAATACTAGTTATAGGCTCTGAATCAATGACACCAACAATAAATATAGGTGATACCGTTATATATGAACAATATAAAAATCAAAAACTAAAAAAAGGAGACATAATAGTTTTTAATAGTTTAGGAATAAAAACAATACATAGAATAACAAAAATAGAAAATATAAATAACGAAATAAGATATACAACAAAAGGAGACTCGAACGAATCAGAAGATATTGGATATATAACAAAAGAAAATATAATAGGAATAAAAAAACAAAAAATTAAATATATAGGATATCCTACAATATGGTTAAGAGAACTATTTAATAAATGAAAGGAGTAGACTATGAAAGAACAACTTAGTGAAATATTTAAAAAAGACATAAAAAGAAATAAAACAATAACAAAATACCTAAGTTTTATAATTATAATATCTACAATACTCATTTCATTTATAACACTTTATATAGAAAGTAATAAAATAAGATATATAAAATATAGTGAACAAGGAAATGTTGATTATAAAGTGTATTTAAAAAAAAATAACTTCTTTGAAGAAAAATATTTAGAAGAGAATAAAGAATACATAAGCTCATTAATAGATAATGTAAAAGCAAACTTTAAATATAATCTTTCAATAGAAAAAGAAAATATTATTAATAAATATACATATAAAATAGTTTCAAATGTAAAAGTAACAGATAAAACAACTAAAAAAAACCTTTATGATAAAACAGAAATATTAGTTCCAGAAAAAGAATTTTATATAAAAGAAAAAGAAATAAATATTAAAGAACCTGTAGAAATAGACTACAATAAATATAATGACTTAATAAATAACTTTATAAACATATATGAAGTAGGAAACATAGAAAGTAATTTAACAGTAAACATGATAATAAATATTGAGAATTCAACTGAAAACTTTAAAGAGCAAAACAATGAATCTATTATTACACTTAGAATACCACTTACCACAAATACAATGGATATAGACATGAAAAATGACCTAGTAGACACAAATAATAATGTAATAAAATATAAGAAAAACTCAAAATATAATTTGTTATATATATTAGTTTCAACAATATCATTATTAGTAGATTTAATATTAATAATAAAACTTATATTATATATAAAAACAACACGAAGCATAATAACAAAATATGAAAAAGAAAAAAAGAAAATAGTTAGAAACTATGGTCAATATATTCAAAAAATAGATAATAGAATTGATTACGAAAAATATGAACAAATAAATGTAAGTACATTCACGGATTTATTAGAAATAAGAGATGCGATGCAAAGCCCAATATTAATGATAGAAGAAAAAAAATATACAAAATTTATAATACCTACAGATAAAAGGTTATATATATATACAATTAAAATAAAATAGGTGACATATGAAAAAAACATATTTATTTTTAATTGTATTCGCAACACTTTTAATGGGAATAGGATATGCATCCAAAACATTAACACTTGATGTAAAAGGAACACTTATAGCGCAAACACCAAAAGAAGTATTAATAACAGATATAAAATGTAATGAAGGATCAATTATAAATAACTATAATAAGACAATTATAGATAGTAAAATAACACTAGGAATGGATAATAATTCATCAGTAACATGTGAGGTAACAGTAAAAAATAATACAGATAATAAATATGCATTTAAAGAAATAATATATGGAAATGAATTCTATGACAATAATCAAATAACCATTGAAACTAATATAGAAGGAATATTAAATAAAAACGAAACAAAAACATTTGAATTAACATTTAAATATAAAGATAATATAGAAATAACAAACAACGAATTAAACTCAATAATAAATATTAAATTTGAAAAATGTCATACAATAACATATGAAGATATTATAAATAATAACTATCCAGAAATAGTCTTTGATGGAGATGATATAGACATAACATTTATAAATGATATTCCAGAAAATTTAATAGTAACAGGAACAAATGATTATACCTATGATCCACCAACATTAACACTAACAAACATAAAAAAAGATATAGTAATAAAAAGTATTAAAACAATATTAAATAAACACTATGATTACCTAGTATTTGATGGCACAAAAGATTCAGTTGTTAATACAGGTATGTATTTATATAATGAAGAAAATGTTAATAAAAACTATAGAATATCATTCACAATAGAAGACTATGATGAATCATATAATAATCAAAATAATATTAATCAACAAACAATATTCAACTGTAAAAATGAAGCAGTAGAAAGTGTATGGCCAGGAATAATGCTACGATTAGCAAAAGGTCCAAAATATGAATTCGGAATGAGAGATTCACATTTAACAACAACATATAAATCATATAAATTAGAAAAAGGAGTAAAAGTTTCAATAATTAAAGAAAATGGTAAAATATACGTTAATTGGAACACTATAAAACATTCATTAGCGTACTCATATAACGATACAATTGATACATTTGACGTACCACTAACATTTGGAGGAATTATTAACTCATCTGGAGAATACGATAGAATATTTAAAGGAATTTTATCAGATGTCACAGTTGAAATATATGAAGAAGAAAAACTAGATGAAATAGACAAATTAGAATCATCATATACAGAAACAAAAGAAGAAAATCTATATAGATTAGATGGAATAATTCATTTTGATGGAACAAACTATATCGATACAGGAATTAATTTATTCTCAAATGAAAATGGTAATAAAGACTTTGATATATCATTCACTCTTGAAGACATTGGTTCAAATAATAGTCAAGCTACATTAGTAAATGAAAAAAATGAAGCAGATAACACATATCCAGGATTTGCCTATAGATATGAAAATGGAAAAATGAATATGACAGCTAGATGGCCTGGTGAAGAAAATTCAGCGGCTCAAGATACATCAAATACATTTCCAAGAACTATAAACATATCAAGAAGAAATGGTATTATATATTATAAAATAGGTAATTCAGAAGAAAAAAAATTAATAGAAACACCACTAGAATCATTAACAAAACCATTCAATGTTAATTTAACATTCGGTGCTTCAATAAACTCATCAGGTAATCCATTCAGATATTTTAAAGGATATGTATCAGATATATTAGTTAAATTATACGATTAAAAAAAACTAAAAAAGGTGTATAATATAACTAAGGAGGATATATGAAAGAAGTTCAAGAATTTTTAAAAAGTTGTGGAGTATATTTTTTAGCGACATTAGATAATGATCAACCAAGAGTAAGACCATTTGGTACTGCAGAAATATTTGAAAATCATCTATATATAGAAACAGGAAAGAAAAAAGACGTATTTAAACAAATAGAAAAAAACAATAAAGTAGAACTATGTGCATTTAAAGACTCAAAATGGATAAGAGTTTCAGGTACTCTAAAACTAGACGATAGAATAGAAGCAAAAAAAGATATGTTAGATAAAAATCCTGAATTAAGAAACATGTATAGTGAATACGATGACAATACTGCAGTACTATACTTTGAATCAGGAAAAGCTGTTATTTCTTCATTTACAGAAGAACCAAAAATAATAAACTTTTAAGACTGCTATACAGTCTTTTTTATTGACATAAATTATTATTTTTAGTATAAATAAAATGAGGTGTAACTATGAAACTAGTATTAAAAAAAATTAATTTAAAAGAAGAAACAGAAAGAGATATAGAATTAAATAATTATGATATAGATAAATTTATTGAATCCATTAAAACACATCTAAAAAAAGCTAATTTCTTACTTGAAAACAAAATATTAGACTTAGATGAACAAGAATTATATGATGCATTAAAAGAAGTATTTGAAATTAAATATGATGAACAAGATTATTTAGAAATACTTTCAAAAAACAATAAAAAACATTATACTGATATAATTACAATTAATACAAACATGATAGATGAAGAAGGATATAATATCTCATATCTTGGAGCTAAAGATAAGAAACTACCTAATTATAATGGAAGAGTACCTTTAAGTGAAATTAGAAATATTACAGGGTCTAGTGATTTTGTTGTATTAAAAGAAATAAAACATAAATTAAATACTCAACTTAAATCACCAGAAAAATATGAAAATCATAAATTCATAAACTTTGATCAAAACTTAGATGAAAATAATGAATTATTTGATAAAGTATTAGAATTAATCATAAAAGAAATAAGACAAAAAAATGTATTAAAACAAATATTGAGTGATTTACAAAAATATATTAATGAATTAATGTATCAAGCAAAAGAAATTACAAAACTATCAGAAAGTGATAATCCACAAGTAAAACAAATAGGACTACTATATAAAAAAGCCCTAGAAGAAAACTTTAATAAAAAAAGTCTTACGCAAAAGAATAATCATAAAAGAAGGTATTAAGGAGTTAATATGTACGATATAAATTATAAGAATTTAAAAACAGAAAGAATACTATATAGAACATGCATCTATATGGGTATACTTATATTACTAATACTTGATGGTATTATAGCTATAAATATAATAAGAAAAAAATCGTTCGATTCATATGTTGTAACAAGACATATAGAAATTGAGTCACATGAAAATAGTGATGGAGATACAATGTACAAACCGGTATACTATTATAATATTGATGGCAAACAATATAAATGCAAACCATCTTCATCATCAAGCTATATATCCAAAATAAGAAATGGTAAGGTATACTATGATTCAAAAAATCCATCTAAATGTATAACAGATTATTCATTAAAAGAAAATAAAATATTATTAATATTAAATATCATTCCAATAGGATTTATAATACCAGGAGTATTATTAACTAGTAAAGTAAATAAGAAAATTAAAAGACTTAAAAAACTAAATGAAACAGGAAAACTAGTAAAAGGACTACCTTTTGATTTAGAAAATACCAATTTATCTATAAATGAACAAGCATTACAACGTATAAGAGTTGAATATAGACTTCCAACAGGAGAATTAGCGACTCTAACTAGTAGTCAAATATTTAAAAAAAGTGATTCAAGTACTGTAGACTTGTTAATAGATGAAAATGATACTAATAATTATTATATAGATTTTGATATTAATAGAAAAAATGGTAATTTACCAGACGACTATTATAGAGGGTAATATGGAATTAGATAAATTTATAAATGATTTTTTATTACAACTAGAAAAGAAAAATGTTGTGGTTTTTACAGGAGCTGGAATGTCAACAGCCAGTGGTATAAAAGACTTTAGAGGAGAATTTGGATTATATAAAGAAAACATAAATGCTGAAACAATACTTTCACATAGTTATTTTATAAATAATCCAAAAGAGTTTTATAAATTCTTCAGGGATAATTTAATAAATGAAGTTAAACCTAATGAAGCACATTTTTTAATAAGTGAATTAGAAGAAAAAGGATACGTAAACTCTGTAATAACACAAAATATAGATAACCTAGATAAAAAAGCAGGAACAAAAAATGTAATAGAACTACATGGTAATGCAGAAAACTTCTACTGTACAAAATGTAATAAAAAATATAAATTAGAAGACATAATTAATATGGATTTAGTACCAATGTGTGAATGTGGTAATATTATAAGACCTGACATAGTACTTTATGAAGAACAACTAGATACATTTAACTTAATGCATTCAATGGAAGAAATCAAAAAAGCAAATACATTATTAGTAATAGGAAGTAGTTTATTAGTAAATCCAGCTGCTTCATTAGTACATGACTTTATAGTAGATATGAGATTCAATAAGAACAAAAAACTATATATAATTAATAAAGGACAAACCGCATATGATGGATTTGTAAAAGAAACAAAATATGATGGTGATATAATAGAATTTACAAAAGCATTAAAATTAAAAATATGATACAATTAGACATGATAGGAGGTAATTATGAAACTAAAAAACATTTTAATAACAGTAATAGCTTTATCATTAGGACTATTATTAGGATATATGATATTTAATAAAAAAGAAAAAAGTCTTCCACTACCAGAAGTAACAGGTGGAGAAAGAGGAATGCTAGGTATTGATAAAAATATAAATGAAGAAACAATAGATAATTATTTAAATAGATCTGATTCAGTATATAGAGATATGAGAATGTTAAAAGATCCTGGAAACTATGAAGCAATAGGAGGAGACTCATACCTTTCAGGATTTATAAAAGGATTTGAAGTAGTACCATATCCACTATTAACTGAAGTAAAAGGATTACCAGAAGCAGTAGGTGAATCATATAAAGGAAAAACACTATTCAAAGAAAAAGATGGAAAATATATTCCTAATTACAAAGAATCATTAGAAATATTAGAATATTACTTTCCAAAAGATAAAAACATATTTCTAATCTGTGGTGGTGGCGGCTACGCTGGAATGACTAAAAACTTATTAGTGTCACTAGGATGGGATGAAAATAAAATCTATAACGTAGGTGGTTATTGGTATTATAATGGAAATAATAATGTAGAAGTAAAAAATAATGACAAATACGATTTCTATAAAGTAACATATCATGATATAGACTTTAAAAATCTAACAGAGGTTAAATAATGAAAAAAGTAGTATTATTAATAATAACTTTACTATTAATAACAGGATGTAGTAAAAAACAAATAGAAAAATTTCATCTGAATAACAAATACTATAATGAAGGAAAATTTATAACAATTAAAAATTTAGATGATTTAAAAAATGATACTTATGTATTATATACATATAATAACTACTGTACATTTAAAATTCCTTGTGAAAACATATTTAAAGAATATATGGAAAAATATAAAATAGATTTCTATGGAATACCATTTGAACAATTTAAAAAAACTTCATTTTATAGAGAAGTTAGATATGCTCCATCAATAATACTTGTTAAAGATGGAAAAATAATTGAATATCTAGATGCAAATAAAGATAAAGATTTAGATAAATACCAAGATTCAAAAAAATTTGAAGAATGGATTAATAATTATATTTATACAGAAGGATCAAATTGATCCTTTTTTAGGTTTAAATAATTTAAAAAAAATATATTACCGTATATAATAAAGTGAAAGGTGATGGTAATATAAAAATATTAAAATTTATAGGTGCAGGATATAATGATAAATATCAAGTAAAAGTAAAAATATATTGTAATAATAAAAAAATATATGAAGGAATAACATATAATGGAATAATTAAAGTAGATTTAAAAGAAGAAAACATATATAAAGTAAAAGCATATTTCCTAAATGAAAAAATAAATACATATCTATATGTAACAAAAAAATGTAAATATACATTTATATTTACACATGCATTATATAATCCAAGAACTATCACTATTTCATTAGTAGATTTATATTATAATCTACCTATAGAAAGAGGAGAGATATTTTTATGGCAAAAATAGTAACCATTACAAATGGTACAGGTCAAACAGAGTTAATCAATGATACTTATACCGCAACAGCAGAAGTAACTGGATATGATAATGCATCACTAACACCAAGTAGTATCACAGTAGATGCTGCTACTAACACTTATGCATTTACAATTTCAGCAACAGGAACATTAACACTTCATGTAACGGATACTGGAACTACAGCAGGAACACCCATAGTAGGCGCAACATTTATAAGAACAGATTCAACAGGAACAGAATATGGTAGTGTAATTACAACAGATACTGAAGGTAACGCAGTATTTAATAATGTACCATTTGCTGATACAGGAGCACCTCTAGTATATTATAAGCAAACCGCATCAGATGGTGATCATGAATTCGATAGTACAGTACAAAGTACATCATTAGCAACACAAACAGAAACTATTGAAATAATAAATACTCCAGGAGCCACAAGAACAATTAATTTAACAGATGCAAATTATGATAATTTACCCATAGATTCAGGATCAATAACACTTACAAATTAATCCCATTTTGGGATTTTTTTGAAATATATTGAAAAAATAAAAAAATAATGTTATTATTTAATCAGAATAGGAGTGGAATAATGAATGAAGAACTAAATAGAGAACCAAACTCTAAAAAAACAGGAATTTTAAGTTATGTAGTATTAATACTATTAATGATTATCAGTTGTATGGCTGCATATTATTTTTTAATAGTAAAAGCACCTAAAGAAGAAAAACTATCAGACGAAATATTATACACAAAAGAAACTTTACCAAGAGTAGATGCATCACTTGCGACTCAACCATTAGTAGATGCATTTGTACTTAACTTTACAGGGAAAACAACTGAGGAGATGGGAGTAGAATATACTAACACAGATCCAGCATACACAAAACTAATAAACAATGAAGCAGACTTAATAGTTGTAACAGAACCAAGTGAAGACGAATTAAAAAGAGCTAGTGACGCAAATGTAGAACTAGAAGTAACAAAAGTAGTAAATGAAGGATTTGTATTCTTCGTAAATAAAGATAACAAAGTAGACTCATTAACTTTTGATGAAATAAGAAAAATTTATTCAGGAGAAATAACTAACTGGAAAGAAGTAGGTGGAGATGATGCTGAAATAATCGCATATCAAAGACCAGAAAACTCAGGAAGTCAAACAGGATTATATAGTCTAGTTATGAAAGAATTACCAGTTAAAGCTAGAACACCTAAAGAACAAGTAACACTATCAATGGCAGGAATTATTGAATATGTTTCTGATTATGAAAATGGATTAAACGCAATAGGATATTCATATTACTATTATGCAAATGAAATGTATTATAGTGAAGATTTAAAATACTTAGGAATTAATGGAATTAAACCAACATATGATACTATTAAAGATGAATCATATCCAATATTAACAGCTTATTATATAGTAACAAGAAAAGACGAAACAAACGAAAACGTTTTAAAACTAAAAGAAGATATGTTATCAAAAAGAGGACAAGAAGTTGCGACTAAAGCAGGATATGTTCCTTGTAAATAGGTGAATCATGAAAAGGGGAAAAATAATAATAATAATTATATGGATATTATCATTAACCGGAATATTCATATATTCAAAAAATAAAAAAGAAGTAATAGAACCAATTGAAACAATTGAACCACCTGTAATTGAAACAGAAGACTTAAGTAGTTTTCAATATATTGATTATAAAGGGTATTATAACGAAAACGACTTAGAAACAGAACAAATATATGTTGATGGAGAAAATAATATCTCATACTTGAAAATATCTGGATTAAAAGATAAAGAACTAGAAGAAAAAATAAACAAAGAATTATATGAAATGGTTACTGAATTAATGAATAATGGATATAAATATATTTCTTCAAGACCATCACTAAATGCATTTAACGTGTTATCTGTAGAAGTAGCAGCGTATGATGGAGCATTTGAACTATCCAAAGTATTAAATATTGACCTTAGAACAGGTGAAAAACTAACTATTAATAGTATATTAAATATAAAAAATATAAAAAGAATAATAAGTGAAGAGTACTATGATGTCATATTTACACAAATAGAAAGAGAAAAAAATTATAATGAAAGAGACATAAATTATTATGAATACTGTGTTAATAATAATTGTGAAGATATTGAAGAAATAAAAAAAAGAAGTGATGAATCACAAATAGAAAATGCAGAACTAGATAAATTAATTGAAAATATAGATGAAGAGTCTTTAAAAATTGCACGAAGTATTGATGAAAATACAGATTTCTATATAACACCTTTTGGAATAGTATTACCAAATATAAAATTAGGAAACGCAAAAATAAATGTTCAAATAAAAATAAGCATAGATAAAAATCCAAGACTTTTCAATTTCTATTACAAATTTAAAACAGATGAAAGTATATTTGATGGTACATATGAAGGTACAAAAAACATGTTATATGTTAATCAATATTCAGGAGTTAGAAAGCCACATGTAAAAGAATTAGATAATTATGGAGTTATTTATTATTCTGATAGAGAAGATAAAATATTAGAAACTGCGAAAGAAATATTTGATGGATATGTTAAAGAATTAGATAAAACAAAATTTACTGCGATTTTTGACGCTTATGAACTAGAAGACTATATTATTATTAATGAATGTTCCATGACAAAAGAACTATATGATTCAACAGAAAAAAATAGATATTTCGATTACATTTTAAATGGTAATGAAAGACATATACCATTTGATATAGAAAATGAAAACATAACATGTAGAACAGTTAAAATATATAAACAAAATGAAAATGTAATGGAAATAGGTCCAATAGATAGTAGTGATAAAGAACTAGTCATAAAGAATAATCCTGAATTGACTGAAAAAATAAAAAAAGAATTAAATGATAGAATAGAATCGATTAATAAACAATATGGCTTTGATAATGCATATAGCTCAGTAAAAAATGTAACTGAAGATACTATTGAAATAGAAGTATATCATTCAAAAAATAACTCAGATAAGCGTATACAAGGAACTCATTCATTTAGTTTAAAATAGAATTCCAATATGGAGTTCTTTTATGTTATAATCTTTTTAAGAGGTGTTATTATGAAAAAGGGGAAAATAATAATTATTATTATATGGATATTCTTATTAATAGGAATATTCATATATTCAAAAAATAAAAGAGAAGTAATAATAGAACCAATTGAACCTGAAATAGTAGAAAAAGAATCACTAGATGAATATGAATTTATTGATTATACAGGATATTATGATGAAAATGATTTATATACTGAAAAATTATACATAGATAAAGAACAACATTTCTCATATATAAAAATATCTGGATTAAAAAATAAAAAAATAGAAGCAGAAATAAATAGAAAACTTTATAATATGGTTGCAAAATTAAATAAATATGAATATGCAGATTCATATGTATCCTTAAATGCATTTAATATATTATCTGTTTATACAGAAACTAAAAAAGATAACGATAATTTATATAAAACATTAAATATAGATTTAACAACAGGTAATGAAATAACTCTTAGTGATATAGTAAATACAAATAACTTAATTAGGCTACTTTCACATGCATATTATGATACAGCTTCAATTATAGTAAAATCAGAAATTAATAGAATAAGATTTAATGAATCAAATGAATTAATTAAAATATATGAAAATTATATACCAACTATTGAAGACGAATCATTAAAATATGCTAGAAATTTCGATATAAATACACCATTTTATATAACATCAGCAGGAATAGAAATACCAAATATAAATATACTTAACATAAAAAGTGATGATAGAATAATGTTATATACAAAAGATAATCCAAGACTTTTCAACTACTATTACAAATATAAAAATAATAATAGTATATATGATGGAACATATGAAGGAATAAAAAATATAATGTTATCAGAGTATCGTGAATATAGAGAAATAAAAAAACCTCATACTGATTTAATAGACGATTATGCATTAATACATTTTGCTTCCTACGAAAAAAAAGATGAAGAAAATAAACAATTACTAGATGAATATATAAAAAGACTAGATAAAAATAACTTTACATTTATATATGAAGCACATTATGGAACATCAATTAATAATGATGAATATTTTTCATTTGCAGAATGCACAATGACTAAAGATACATATAATAATGAAGTTAAAAAAATTTTTGCAGATTACAAAATGTTAAAAAAATATAGAAGTAGGTTTACATTAGAAAGTAAAAACATTTCTTGTGAAAGAAAAAAAATATATTTAAATAATATGAATGTAGAAGAGATTCGTAATTGTGATGATTCTTTTAAATATCAAAAAGTTAGAATAATAAACGATAAAGAAAAAGAAGAAGAAATTAATAATTCTATACAACAAGAAGTAAATGAATTAATTAATAATTATAAAAATATACAAGTATATGTAAGAAAGGTAACAGAAACACAAATATATATAGAAATTACTTATTGTGACAATGAATTTATTAAAAGATATGTTAAAGAATTAACATTCGATTTATAATCCCAATTTTTGGGATTTTTTGATATAATTAAATCAGGAGGTAACTATGGAACTATTACAATTATTCGATGAAAATAAAAATATGTTAAATGAAAGTATAGAAAGAGATAAGAAAAAAGAACTACCAGAAGGAAAATATTTCATGATTATACTATTATTTATAGAAAATAATAATAAATTCTTAATACAAAAAACTTCAGTTAATAGAGAAAGTGAATACGCAACAACTGGTGGACATGTAACATATGGTGATACTGCATTAAAAACAGTTATAAAAGAAGCTCAAGAAGAATTAGGATTAACACTAAAAGAAAATGAAATAAAAGAAATAGATATAGTAAAAGGTAAGTATGGATATGTAAGTATATATTATTGTAATAAAGAAATTGATATTGATAAACTAACAATTCAAGAGGAAGAAGTAGATAGTTTATACTGGATGAGTATAGATGAAATTAATGAATTAATTAAAGAAGATAAATTTAGAAAAAGTAATATAAAAGCATTAGAAAAAGTATTGGAGAAAACAAGATAAGAAAATTAATTTTTTGAAATTATTAGTAGACAAATTTCGACAATTTGTGATAATATTTAGTTAGTAAGCGCTAGTACAGGCTTGAAAGAGTTTTTGTATTGGCGTTTTTTTAAACTTTTGAGATAAACGTATGATATAATTCAATTAAGAAAAAGCACAAGTACAATTTTATTATAAGTGTTTGTATTGATGCTTTTAAGAAGTAAAGGAAGTGGTATTATGAAAAAATTTGAATTGAATCCAGAGGATAAGAATAATATAAGATATACACTTGAAAATGATTCTTTAAATAGGAAAAAAGATATAATAAATTTAGCTAAATATTTGAATGCAATTGATGAAAATTATATTATTTCTTTGGATGGAAAATGGGGAAGTGGAAAAACTTTTTTTGTAAAGCAACTACAGTATGTTTTAGAAAATGATTGCCATGAATTTTTTAAAGAAACGGATAATAGAATTCTGGAAAAACTAAAGGAAAAATATATTCCAGTTTATTATAATGCTTGGGCAAATGATGACCATGATAATATTATAGAATCTCTAATTTTTAATATACTAAATCAATTTCCACAATTTAAAAATAAATTAAATTTAAAAAATCAGAATTTCAGAAAAATAGTAGAAGATATTATGAAAAATATAATAAATAAAGGTAGTCTTGACTTTATAACGAAAGATACCTTAGATAATATAAAAGACATTGATGCATTTGCAAAAAATGTAATCACATATGAAGAAAAAAAAACATGTTTAGATAATATTTTCAATGATTTAATAAAAGAAGATGGAAGATTATTATTAATTATTGACGAATTAGATAGATGTAAACCAGATTACGCTGTTAAAATCTTAGAAACAATAAAACATTTTTATAATAATAATAAGATAACAATAATTGTTTCTACTGATAACAAACAATTATCAAACTGTGTAAGAAAATTTTATGGCTATGATTTTGATGGATATGGTTATTTAAATAAAATGTATGATGCAGTAATTTCTATAAATCTAGAAAAAAGAAATAAATACTTGGAAATATATTGTGATTTTTATGATGAAGAAGATTTCGTATCATACGTTAATTTCTTTTTAATTGATTATTATGATCTTGGTTTAAGACAGTGTAATCGCTTTGTTTCAATGTATAATTTGTGCTATAAATATATTATTCAAGAAGATTGCTTTGATAAAATGAAATGGATGTTTTATTCAAAATATTTCTTAGTAATTGGGATAGTGCTAAAAATAATAAATATTGATGAATTTAAAAATTATATGACAGGAAGAGATGATGAATTTGTAGAACAAATAACAAATAGAATAATGGAAAAAAATATAAGCTATAAAGAAAAATTAAGTAAACAACTTAACGTTGAACCAAACAAAATTATTGAAAAAATTCTTGAAATGTATCATGAAATATTTAATAAAGAAAAAAATGCTTATGTATACCCTATAAATGAAGCACTAACATTCATAGGAAATAGAATTCAAATAGAAGAAAATAACTAAAATTAATATTTTAGAATAATAATTTAACTGATTATAATAATAAAATATCATTAATGGATGGATATAAATGTTCTAAACTATCAATATGATAAATCCTATACATATGTAGTATTATTTCCAAAGCAGAAATGAATAAATAAAGAAGGTGATGAAATGAGTACAATAAATACAAAAGAAATAATTATAGATGGAGTAGATGCGTTAGCAGGCACAGGCTCATTGTTCTTTCCTCCTCTTGCTACAGTTCCTTTAATAAATTATGTTATTAATCGAGTTTTAGGATTAATGAGGCCTGATGATATTTTAAAAAGACTCAAAAGATTAGAAAAAAAATTATATCTAAAAAAAATTACAATTGAAAAGTTTAAGTATAAAATTGATAAATTAAATGAACATGACAGGTATGTTTTTGCAAAAAACTTAAACAATATATTAATAAATTGTATACCTGAAACGGTCGATATTTACATTAGCGTTTTAGTTGACATGATAATGGATGAAAATGAAAAAAATCCTAAAGAAGAAATATGTGAAATTATATCTCAATTAAATAAAAATGATTTAATCACACTACAAATGATAAAAGAATACCGTAAGAATGGATTAAGAGATTATTATTATCAAAATATAAAAAAACAAGAAATAATTGAAGAAAATAATAAAAAGATAAGAGAAGAAAATAAAATGCAAGAGTTAAAAAACGAACAGATACGAGAAGAAAATAAAAAAGGTAAAATAAAAAAATTAGAGAAGCTCATGATGCCTGAATATCATGACAGAAATCTCAGAATAGAAGATAAAACGATTTTTTGGAAAGATTTTATAAAAACATTCAATTTAGAAGTTCAAGAAATGGGCCTGCCATTGTTATTTGAAACAATTAACGAAAAAAATGAAACTTCCATGGATTGGGCATATATCATTAGATCATTCATTAAATTAGAATCATTAGGAATACTAAACTTTGATTATTTAACTACATTAGGCACTTCTAATAATTTGAATATTGATAGATTTCATATTTCCATCTTTGGAGAAATACTATTAGAATATATTTAAAAAAATGTATATTAAAATGGGAAAAACATTTACACTTAAATACAAATGGTATAACTAAGAAATACAAAATCTCTTTTTGTTTTATATTGTTTTTGATATAATTAATAATAGGTGATAGTATGGGTATAATTGGCGATGTAATAGATTCAGCAAGAACAGCATTTGGATTTAAAGATACAATTTTTTATAAAGAAAATAGTGATTTACAAGATAGATATGATGCATTAAAAAGATTAAATGAAGAATATCCAAATAATGAAGAATTAATGAGTGCAATGTATTTTATAAAAAAGGGTTTTGAAGGTGAAAATGAAATAGCATATCAATTAAAAAAATCTAATATTGGAATGTACGTATTAAGAGATGTAAAAGTAAAATATGAAGATTTAACAGCTCAAATTGATTATGTTATTATTACTCCTGTTTTTATCTATTATGTTGAATGTAAAAACTTAGTAGGTAATATAACAGTTGATGAAAAAGGAGACTTTATTAGAGAATACACTATTAATGGAAAAAAGATAAAAAAAGGAATGCCATCTCCATTAAGACAAGTAGAAGCTCAAAGAGAAGTTATGAAAAAAATATGGAATAGTAATGTATCTTTGTTTAGTAAAATTTTTGGTACAAAAAACTTTGAAAACTATAGAAGAGTTTTAGTAGTAACAGCTAATCAAGATACTATTTTAAACACTAGTAAAGCTCCTAAAAATATAAAATATAAAATATTAAGAGCAGACTCATTAATAAGACAAATTGAATATGATATAGAACATAGAAATAAAGAAGTTGATTATTTTGACTCTCGAAAAACTATGGAAGAAAGAGCAAAAGCATATTTAGAACTTTCAATAAAAGAAAATATTAATTATTATGAATATTATAAAAATAAGTTTTGCAATAATATTCAAACAAATGATAATCTAAAAGATAGATTAATAGATTTTAGAACCAAAAGATCAAGTGAAATGAATATACCAGCTTATTATGTATTTACAAATGAAGAACTTGATAAATTGGTTGAAGTTAAACCTAAAACAATTGAAGAATTAACAAATTCTAATATATTACCTGATATTAAAATTAAAACACATGGAGAAAAAATAATAAGTATTATTAATGAATAAAATTTGACCTTTTAAAAATATTAGTATATAATACAAATATATTTAAACAAATCAGCGATTTAGAGAAGTAATTAGTTTGAAGTTTATAGAAAGTGTCTGGTTGATGGAAAGACATAATGAATAACTAATGAATGGACTAATGAGAGATTCTTCGAAATAATAGTAGAGGAATACGGAGTTTCTTACCGTTAATAAAGAACGTATGTGATAGCATATGAATAGGTGGCATAACAAGTACTCTTGTCCTATTTTTGGGCATGGGTACTTTTTTTGATAGGAGGTATAATATGATTATATTAAGAAAGCGATGGTGTTGTTTAAATTAAAATAAAAAGAAAGGAATGATTATATGAAAACAATGATTACAGGTATACAACCTACAGGAAATTTTACTTTAGGAAATTATTTAGGTGCAATTAAAAACTTTGTTAAATTACAAGATAAATATAATTCTTATATATTTATAGCAGACCTACATGGATTAACTACATATCAAGAACCAAAGAATATTCATGATAGAATACTAGATTTAGCAGCAATCTATTTAGCATGTGGAGTAGACCCTAAAAAAACAAACTTCTTTGTACAAAGTGATGTATTAGAACACACAGAACTAGGATTCTTAATAGCCTTCCAATGTAGAGTAGGAGAACTATCTAGAATGACTCAATATAAATCAAAAAAACAAAAACAAGGATCTAATGGAATAGACTTAGGATTATTAATATATCCAACATTAATGGCTGCAGACATATTACTATATGATGCTGAAATAGTACCAGTTGGTAATGATCAAATACAACACATAGAAATAACTAGAGATATAGGTGAGAGATTCAATAAAAGATATAAAAATACATTTAAACTACCAGAGTACTATGTACCAGAAATAGGAGCTAGAATAATGAACCTACAAAATCCATTAGAAAAAATGAGTAAATCATCACCTATAGATGATAAAGGAATAATATTTATACTAGATGATATAGAAATAACAAAAAATAAAATAATGAAATCAAAAACAGATAGTGAAAATAAAATATATTACGATGAAATAAATAAACCAGGAATATCTAATTTAATATCAATATATTCAGCAATTACAAATAAAAGTATAAAAGAAATAGAAGATATGTATAAAGATAAAAACTATAAAGAATTTAAAAATGATTTAGCAAATATAATAGAAGAATTTATTCTTCCAATACAAGAAAAATATAAGAAATATAGATATAGTAAAGAATTATTAGAAATACTAGAAAATGGAGCTAATAATGCTAGAATATATGCATCTAAAAAAATAAATGAAATAAGAAATAACTTAGGTATAAAATATGATGAAAATTTAAATATTTGAAATAATCAGTAGACAAATTTCGACAATTTGTGATACTATTTAATTAGTAAGCGCTAGTACAGGCTTTAAGGAGTTTTTGTATTGGCGTTTTTTTAGTTGGGAGGTAAAAATGATATTAATTAACGATAAAGAATTATCAAAATTAAGATACTCTGATGTTGAACATTTTTTAAATAATACAAATTTAGATGAAAGTTTTTTTGTAGAATTTAAAAGTGATGAGGTCACAACTAAGGGATTAGCAAAGGAAATATGCGCATTCTCAAATACATTTGGTGGATATATTCTTATTGGTGTAGAAGATGACAAAAGAATTACTGGGTGCACTAGATGGACAGAAGAAAAAATCAACAATGTTTTTAGAGACCTTATTAATCCAAATCCATCTTTTGATATTAAAAGATTAAGTAAAGATGGAATAAAAATATATGTAATAAGAATAGATGAAGGCGTGAATCCACCTTATATAACAAATTCTGGAATCATTTATGAAAGAATTTCCTCTAGTTCAAATCCTGTAAGTGACAGTGCAACTATTAATAGAATACTAGAGAAGAGAAAAGATAATATAAAAAAAATAGAAAATAAGATTTATATAGAACCTATTAAAGATAATATTAACAATTTATGTGGATATTTAGATTTTGGCTTTTCGGTTTTATCTAGAGATGTTTCAAAGATAACCCATAAATTATTAAATGCAGATTATGAAAAAGTATCAAATATTTTAAAAGAAGCAAAAACATTATATAGTATATCAAAAGTTGGTTATTCAATTTGTATTACCGTAGGTGATCCAAAATGTGGAAATGACCATTTTGATATACTGGTTCCAGCAGGTCTTAATCATTTTATGGAAATATTACCAGATGGAAGTGTAAGAGGGAGAGTTGTATTTACTGCACCTACTGATGGTGTCAATTCAAACGTGATAGCTTCAGCTGTTGTTTCAATGATGTATAGTTTTTTTAAAGATGTTTATGCTTCTATTTTTGATGAAAAATTTTGTTCTAACTTCATTGAAGCAAGAAAATATGAAAAACTAACTGTGCTAAAAATGTTTAAGCCAAAAATACTAAGTAACTCAAATGATGAGCTTTATGAAAAATTTGAACAATTTGATATACAACATAATAATAAATATGGTTCCAATGTTATTATAAATAGTAATAGAATTCCAATGAATGATTTTTATGCTATAGATAAAAAAGATCTTCAAAAAAGAAATATTAAATATAATGATGAAAATCTATTTAATCAATTGTTTGGAACATCATATTATATGCTAGGATATATTGATAAATTAAAAATAAACGATGGTGAATAGCCATCGGTTTTATTATTGTCTAAACTATCTATTACCTCAACGATACAATTTAAAAAAAATGAATAGTAATGAAATGAAAAAATCCTATTAATATAATAATAGACGATAAAGAAAGATATAATAGTCTAATTAGTTATAAAAAATATGAATTAGAAGAAACTATATCACTACCTATAGATGAATTTATTAAATATATCAAAGAAGAAATTAAAAAAAGATAAAAAAGAGAATTAAAATTAATTCTCTTTTTATATTAAATTTGATATAATCAGTATAAAGATAGGTGAATGAAATATGTATTATATATGTTTATTACTAAGTTGGGGATTCCTGGTAATATCTATAATTTTTTATAAAAACAGGGGAAAGATTGCTGGAAAAGCAGGAGAATTTTGGACTAAAAAAGAACTAAAAAGATTAAACAATGAATATAAAGTAATCAATGATTTAATGATAAAAACAGAAGATGGAAAAACACACCAAATAGATCATATAGTTATTTCTAAATATGGAATATTTGTTATAGAAACAAAACATCTTAATGCTTGTATAATAGGAGATGATTATGTTGATAACTGGACATACAAATTGTCAAAGAAAACATATTATATTAAAAATCCTATTCATCAAAATTATGGACATATACAAACTCTAAAAAACATACTAAATTTAGATGAAAACTTATTTATTTCAATTGTGTGCATAACTAGTAGGGCAAGAATAAAAGTAAATTCAAATAAAGTAGTAGGCCTTAATAATTTATTAGCAAAAATAAAATCATATAATATTAAAAAAATTGATAATGAAGAAGAAATATATAATAAAATTAAATCAATAAATATAATTGACAAAAAAGAAAGAAAACAGCATAATAAAATAACAAAAGAATTAAAAGAACAAAAAGAAATTGATAATAAAAATAAGTGCCCTCTATGCGGAGCATACTTAGTCGGAAAAACTGGAAAAAATGGACCATTCACAGGATGCTCTAATTATCCTAAATGTAAATATACCAGAAATTGAATTGTTCTCTTCCCCCTGGGTCCTAAATTGTATCTTAAAAGCCCTTATTTTATAAGGCTTTTTTAAATTTTTAGATACCTTTTACATACCAGCAGGATAGTGCATTTTGAAGAGAGCATACAAATTGTTCACGCCAGTTCACTTTTGCCTCTAAAAATACATTATCACATCAATTTGTAATCACAAAATCATTCGTAATTAATTATTATATTTCATATAAAATGATGAGAAAAACAGAAGGTTATATGATATAATGTTTATAGGAAATATATTAAGTACAAATCAGGAGGTAAATATGTTTGATATACAAAATCGTAGATACATAGGTAATAAATATAAATTAATGGATTGGATATCTGATTTAATAAAGAAAAATTGTAAAAATTGTCACTCATTTTTTGATGTATTTGCCGGAACTGGGTCTGTAACGGATTATATGTTTGATGAATATGATAGATTTATTATTAATGACTTTTTATATTCAAACAATATTATATATAATGCATTTTTTTTAAATGAAGAATATAACGCTGGATTGATAAATGATATAAAGATTAGATATCAGAAATTAGACTCATCCAAACTTAAAGATAATTATGTTTCGATTAATTTTGGAAATAAGTTTTTTAATTATGATGATTCTTTAAAAATTGGATATATAAGGGAAGATATAGAAAAGTTAAAAAGATCTAACAAAATCAATTATAAAGAATATAGTATATTAATTGCTTCGCTATTATATTCTTTAGATAGAATAGCTAATACAATTGGTCACTATGATGCTTATAGAAAAATAAAAGAAATAAAGTCATCTTTTGTATTTGAATTAATTAATCCTAAAGATGAAAAGAAAAAAAAGGTAATTGAAATATATAGAGAAGATTCAAATGACTTAGCTAAAAGGGTTAAATGCGATGTTGCATACATTGATCCTCCATATAATTCAAGACAATATAGTAGATTCTATCATATTCTGGAGAATATTACTGAATGGAAGAAGCCTGAGTTATTTGGAACAGCTTTAAAACCTAAAGAAGAAAATATGTCTGATTATTGTAAGGTTACTGCTCCAATAGCGTTTAATGATTTGGTTCAAAGCTTAGATGCTAAATACATAGTTGTTTCTTATAATAATACATATAATTCTAAAAGTAGTTCATCAAAGAACAAAATTACACTGGAGGAGATTGAAACAATATTATCTAGTAAAGGTGAAACACAAATATTTGAAAAAAAATATAAGGCATTTGATGCGGGAAAAACTGATTTAAATAATCATAAAGAGTTTATATTTATAACTAAAGTTAAGAAAGATATTAAGAAGGAAATATCCTATAGATCACCATTATTTTATGTTGGTGATAAATATAAATTAATGCCTGAAATCAAAAAATATATGCCTGAAGGAATTGTTAATTATGTTGAGCCATTTGTAGGTGGAGGTTCATCATTCTTAAATGTCAAAGCTAAAAATTATATAGTTAATGATATAGATTCAAGTATTATTTCTATACATGAAATGTTAAAAAAATATTCTCCTGACAAAGAAAAATTCTTTGAAAAGATTTTTAAAACTATAAATCATTATGGACTATCTTGTTCATATAATGGCCATTTAGTTCCAGAAGAACTTAAAGCATTACATAAGAAAACATATTATGCAAAATATAATAAAGACGCTTATTTACAATTGAGAAATGATTTTAATAAAGATAAAACAAATACTCTTAAATTATATTTATTATTAATATATGGATTTAATCATATGACAAGGTTTAATGCAAAGGGACAATTTAATTTGCCAGTTGGAAATGTTGATTTTAATAGTAATGTATATAATTCATTAAATTATTATTTTGATTATATAAAGCGTATTAAGATTGAATATTTTAATAAAGATTATAAGGAATTTTTAAAATCTTTAGAATTAGGAAAAAATGATTATGTTTTATTAGACCCCCCATATCTTATCAGTCAAAGTGAATACAATAAATTATGGAACGAGGATGATGAAAAACAATTATATAATCTGTTAGATGAATTAGATATGAAAGGAATTCGATTTGGTATAACTAATTTGGTATACCATAAAGAAAAGAAAAATACAATTTTTGAAAAATGGTCAAAAAAATATAATACTTACGAAATAAACAGTAATTATATAAGCTTTAATGACAATACTGTTAAAGCCGGATCTAAGGAGGTATTTGTTACTAATTATGACAAGAATGGGAACTAGGAGAAATCCTGAATATAAGGAATTAAATTTTGATACAGCAATAAGAAATCCAGAACGTTTAAAATCAGTTTTAGAGGTATTAAATGAATATGAAGGGTATATTTTAAATGACAATGTTATTCTTGATATTCTATATGATATTTATTCTCAGGAGGTTGTTAAGAGTGATAGCCTTGATTTGAATAGTTTAAAGACTGAAGAAGCTATTAAAGCCAAAATAATCGAGATAAATAAAACACGAAATCGAGATGGTCATTTTCCAAAAGGATATCAATCTAGATTCTGGACTTATATGAGAACACTATCAGAATTCGGATTTGTTTATACACAATATAATGAAAAATTAATTATAGGTGATGTTGCAAAGAAATTATTAAAAAATGTTATTGATCCACAAGAAGCTTTTGGAATTCAAACAATGAAATATAATTGGAAGTCGCCATATAGAAATGTCAGTAATGATTTTAATTATTTTAAATTTATTATTAAAGTTTTAAGAAAATTATCTGCCAAGAATAAAAAACTAAGCTATAATCAATTTATACTTTCTCTTTTTAGTAGAGAAGATGATTCTGATAAATTTATTGAATTGATTGAAAATAATGTTTTCCCTACAACTAATAGTGTATATACTTATTTGAAAGAAAACTATGGAAAACAAAATCAAGAAAATACCGTTATTAATGATTATCCAGACACAGTATTAAGAATGCTAAGAATAACAGGTTTTGTTAATATTGTTAATGATGGTATATTGCTAATAGAAATAAATAAGGATACTGAAAAATTTGTTGATTATTTTATGGATAAGACATATGTAGTTAGTGAAGAAGAGAAATTAAATCCTAAAGATTATTTTGATAAAATTAGTTATTTAACTGAAGATGAAATGAAAGTTGTATATGCTAATAGAAAATCAAACGTAGATGTTTATGATTATAATTTTGTGCTAAAAAAAGTTATAATGGATTATAAATTAAATCAAGAGAAAACATTAGAGTTAATTAATAATATAGGAGTAAAAGGCAAGAATAAAGAATTTAAATATATTGATGATCCTTTACAATTCGAATTTTTTATATCAATATTATTATATTTAGTATATGGAGATTCTTTCTCTATTAAACCTAATTACAAGACAGATTCATATGGTATTCCAATTTCACATGCACCAGGTAATTGTGGTGATATTGAAGTTGTTGGCAAAGGTAAATATTGGTTGATTGAGGTAACTCTTATCCGAAATAAGGCTCAACAATTAAATTATGAAACATCAAATCTATTCAGACATATTTCTGATACACCTTGGGATGAAAAATATATGTCTTTAATAGCACCAGTTATTCATGAAGATACACATAGATTTTTCAATGCTTTAATAATTGATTATATTCAAGATCATTCAGATAATAGTTTTAGCGCTAAGTGCTATAAAAAGGAAGAGTTTAATAAAATATGCGTTGAGAAGAATATATTTGAAGATATGAAACAATACACAAAGGATTATGAAAAAAATATTTTTGATATCCTTAAAAATCTAATGTAGAGGTGGATGTAATGGAAGCAAATAATAGAATGTTATATGATGATATAATAAAGAAAACGGATGTTCAATATACGATTCCGGTATATCAAAGAAATTATACTTGGGAAAAAGAAAACTGTGAGTTATTGTATAATGATATAGTTAGTAGTATAAAAAATGAGAGAAACCATTTTTTAGGAAGCTTAGTTTATTCAACAACAAAACGTAATGATATAAAAAGTTGTCCGATAATTGATGGACAACAAAGATTAACAACAATTATGTTATTATTGAAAGCTATTGATGATTTAATTAAAGATCCTGAAAATATTACAAAAAAGAAAATTAGACAAAATATATATAACGAAAACTGTGAAGAAAGATATAAACTAAAACTTAAAAATAGTGATAATGATAATTCTGAACTAGAAAAAGTATTGATGGGAAATACAACTAATTTAGATACATCATCAAAAGTTGTAATTAACTATAATCATTTTAAAACATTAATAAAGAAGACTATTGAATCTGAACAATGGGCTCCTGATAAATTAGTAGAAGGAATAGATAGATTAGAAATAGTTGAAATAGTTTTAAATGAGGGAGATTCTCCTCAAAAAATATTTGAAAGTATTAATTCAACGGGAGTTAAATTAACAACTGCAGACCTTATCAGAAATTTTTTATTAATGGGGATTTTAGATGTTGGTAAGCAGGCTGAAATATATAAAAACTATTGGATTACAATTGAAAGTTTAATTGGAAAAGATAATATTGAGAAATTCTTTTATGATTTTTTGGTATCAAAAGATACAAGGTACATAGAAGAAAAGAAAGTATATGAAAATTTTAAAAAATATTATATTAATAGTAACATAATAGGAATTGAAGGTATTGAAAAGATATTTAGTGAAATAGTTCAATATGCTCAGTATTATAAATTACTAGTTTTGAATAATTCTAAAGATTATGATAAAGAAACAAATCAATTATGCAATATATTTAATATTTTGCAACATAGAACTATATATCCATTTATGTTAAAAGTATGTAATGATTTTGATGATATTAGAAAATTACATATGAAAAGCAAAAATGATCTAGGTGAAGAAGTTAAAATAGTGTTAACAAAGGACGAAGAATTAGAATTAATAAATAAAGAAAAAGAATTTAATAACATCATAAGATTATTTGGTAATTATGCTATGAGACGTAATATAGCAAATGTTGCTTCATCAAGCTTACGTAGATTTTATGCATCTTTATATAATAAAATATTTGAAAAAAATAAAAATAATTTTAACTATTATTTTAAGGCATGTGAGGCATATTTGTGTACATTAAAAACAGAAGACAGGATGCCTAATGATAATATGTTTAAAGAGGGCTTGCTATATAGTAATATGTATGCAAATGCTAAAACAAGAATATTAAGATATTTCTTTGATTTGATAGAAAATAGTGGAAAAGAGCCAGTTGATATGTCTGAATTAACTATAGAGCATATAATGCCTGAGACATTAAGCACTCAGTGGAAAACAAGTTTGGGTGATAATTATCAAGAAATATATGATAAATACGTTCATACATTAGGTAATTTATCCATTACTGGTTATAATTCTGAATATAGTAATGATTCATTCTTGAATAAGAAAAAACGTTATAATGATATGCTTATTACAGGTGAAACTAAAATTGTTAAATTAAATGAAGAATTAAAGAATAATGAAGAAAACAACATAGATATTTGGAATGAAAATGAAATTGAAAAACGTGCAGAAAGATTATCAAAAGTAATTATGAAGGAGTTTCTTTATCCTAAAGATATAGATACTACATTAGAATTTGAAAAATTTTATGAGTTTTATATAGACAATCCTGAAGATAATGCTGACGAATTTGAAAATAATCCTGCTTATAAGTTATATGGGTTCCAATTTGAAGAAACAAAGTATAGAGCTGACAGTTATAGAAGCATATTTAAAGAAATCATCAAACTATTATACAATATAGATAATTCTGTTTTGGATGATTTGGCAAATAGTAATTATACATATGAAAGAGGTAAAACTATAAGATTTTCAAGAACAAAGGAAAATGAACATCAAGAAGAAATTTTACCATCATTATTTGTTTATACAAATTATAGTAGAATTACAATTTTTGATTGGATAAGAGATTTATTTAATAGATATCAATTAGACATATCATTATTTTGTTTATTGTTTATAGAAAAAGAATAAAAAAGAGCGCTAGTACAGGCTTTGTTGAGAAGTTTTTGTAGTGGCGTTTTTTAGTAGTAAAGGAAGTGGTTTGTTTGCAATATAATATTTTTAAAATAACAAAAAAAGATATATTAATCAAAGAAATGTTAGAATCTGGCTATATTACAAATAATAAATCAATTAAAAGCGGCGATTATGATTTAAAACTATATTATAGTAAAAAAGATAATTCAACTATATCATGGCAAAAAATCTTAAATGAATTTGGGGTTGATATTTCTATCGATAAAGATAGTTTGAAAGGAATCTTAATTGCTGATAATAGTCTGGATATGTATGCAATTACTTATGGTATGAGTAGTTCTCTTGTTCAAAAATATTGTGATTCTGAATTTCCTATGAATATTGCTAAACGTGTTGAGGTTTCTAAAGTAAAAAGAAAGGCTTCGAAAATACTTAATGGAAGCACAAATAGTTTAGTTAGAACATTGACCAACTCAGATTTAATTGTAGTTGATAAGGGCGAGTCAGTAGTGAATTTGGAAATAATACCAGACGAAATAGAAAATTTAGGAAAGTGTATTGGAATTGGTAAATCAGTAAGAATAAATGTTGATGAAATGATAGATTCATTAGATAAAATAATTGATATATTAAATACAATAAGCAATAGAAAAGAAAAAAGGCCAATACCATTATTCTTAAAGTTGAAAAACGAAGAATTACTAGATGAAATATGGAATTATTTGACAAGTGTCTTGTCTGAAAAAATTGAAGATGCAGATTTTATGTTAGAAGATATGAATATACTAGGAAGTTCTATATTTTTTGATGACTGTTTTAAAACGGAATTGGCGTACAAAAATATTAGAGAAGACATTCCATTTCTCAATACCTATTATATAAAAGAGTTTATAAGTAAGCACAATATCGATACAAGTGGGATATATAAATATTTAAAAATTAAATATATATCAGATGAAGGTTTTAGTTTTATTAAATCGTTTAATGAAACTATTACATTTGATTTTAAATATAGGAATGATAGATATGTTTTATATGATGGAGATATATATTATTATAATAATGACTTTTATAACAATATAAAAGATGGATTAAAAAATATAAAAATAGAAAAATATGATAAAAAAGATGATTTTTCAAGTGATTGGTATAAAGAATACTTAGAAAAACATAATTTAGTTGATGTTAAGAATAAAGATAAAAATGATAAGAAATCTATATATCGCGAACAAGCCATTAATAATGAATTATCTGCAAAAAATAATTTTGATAATTTAGATAGAAATCTTGTAAATATATGCAAGGGAGAAAACTTTAAAATTGAAATTGCTGATTTAGCTAAAGAAGACGACATAATTTATGCCGTTAAAGTTGGTACTCCAAGAGATTTTTGCTATGCTATTGATCAATCTGATCTTACAGTTGACACATTCGTTTCTAATTCATATGATACTGATGAGTTAATAAATAAATATAAGAATGTTAAAAAAATAGGCTTATGGCTATTTGTCACAGGAAAAAATAAATTTTATGATAATGACAATAATATAAATTTATTATCCTTTGAATCAATAATGTTTTTAAATAAATTAACAGAATGGTCTAATAAAGTTCTATCAGCTAATAAAATTCCTGTTATAAGAATTAATTATTATAATCAATAATGAGAATAAAAAAGCATATATAGCCACGAATCTATATATGCTTTTTTATTACATTTTTATATAAGATTTTAGGTACAGTTTTACATACCATTTGGTATCTAAAATGGTATGTAGAAAAAATCTATAAAAATGAACTATAGTGTACAAAACTTTATTTTATAAAGGAAAATACGTACTGTGACGGACAAAAGAATGGTTAAATTATTCCACCCTCTGAAGAGAGCACCCATAACCAAATTTGACAAACCTCAATAAAAGTGATAATATTAAACACATAAAAACGAAGAACAAGAGGAGTAAATTAGATTAGTAGTTAGTAGGAATGAAAGATCACCGACTGAAAGTCTTTCTTAACGAAAACTAATTGAAGGTAGCTTGGGAGTTGTATATCTGAAATAAAAGTAAGATATAATGTTAGTCGCATTAAGACTTCAAGATAGTAGAAATACTATAAATTAAGGTGGTACCACGAGCAATTCGTCCTTTAGGATGACTTGCTCTTTTTTTAATAAAAAATAGGAGATGATAAACATGAAATATATATTAAAGGGTGATTATGTACGAGTCTGATGTTTTAATTAAAATATATAAAAAAAGAAGGAGAGATTAAAATGTTAGATAAAAAATATGATTACAAAGAAAAAGAAATAAAATGGATAGATTATTGGAATAAAAACAAAATCTATGAATTTAAACCAGATCAAAGAGAAATATACTCAATAGATACACCACCACCAACCGTTAATGGAAAAATACATATAGGGCACATATTCTCATACTCACAAGCAGAAATGATTGCTAGATATAAAAGACTAAGAGGATATAACGTATTCTATCCATTCGGATTTGATGACAATGGACTACCTAGTGAAAGACTAGTAGAAAGAGAACAAAATAAAAGAGCACACGAAATAGGAAGAGAAGAATTTAATAAACTATGTTTTGAAACAACAAACAAATACGAAGACGACTTCAAAACACTATTCAAACGAGCAGGATTTAGTGCAGATATAGATAATGCCTATAAAACAGTAAGTAAATCATCTCAAAAAATAAGTCAACTAAACTTTATAGAACTAGTAGAAAAAAACAAATGCTACCACAAAGAAAGTCCAGCGCTATGGTGTAACGAATGCTTAACATCAATCGCACAAGCAGAACTAGAAACAAAAACAATAAAAACAACATTTAACTACATCAATTACGAAACAACAGAAAAAGAAACATTCACAATAGCTACAACTAGACCAGAACTAATCCCAGCAATAGTTGCTATATTCATAAATCCAAACGATAAAAATAACAACCACCTAATAGGTAAAACAGCTCATATACCAATATTAGACATAGAAGTACCAATAATGGCAGACGAAAAAGTAGACGAAAACAAAGGAACAGGAATAGTTATGTGCTGTACATTTGGAGATCAAACAGATATAGAATGGTGGAAAAAATATAACCTTCCACTAAAAAATATATTCACAAATGATGGAAAAATAGTAGAAGAAATACCTAACTACGGTGGACTAAAAATAAAACAAGCAAGAGAAAAAATAATAGAAGACTTTAAACAACAAGGATATCTAATAAAACAAGAAGAACTAGAACACGAAGTACAAACACATGAAAGATGTGGTAAAGAAGTAGAATACACAATAATGAATCAATGGTTCATAGACATAATGAATCATAAAGAAGACTTCATAAAACTAGGAAACGAAATAAACTGGTATCCAAAACACATGCATACTAGATACAACGAATGGGTAGAAAACATAATGTGGGACTGGTGCATATCAAGACAAAGATACTTTGGAGTACCATTTCCAGTATGGTACTGTAAAAACTGTAAAAAAACAATACTAGCTAATATTGAAGACCTACCAGTAAACCCACTAATAGATAAACCAAAACAACCATGTAGTTGTGGATGCAACGAATTCATACCAGAAAAAGACATAATGGATACATGGCAAACATCAAGTATAACACCATTATTAAACATGAAATACAAAGAAAAAGACTCACTAGAAAACCTACTAAAACCAATGGGATTAAGATGCAATGCACACGATATCATAAGAACATGGGACTTCTATAGTATAGTAAAAAGCTACTATAACTTTAATATAAAACCATGGAACAATATAATGATTTCAGGATTCGTTATGGCAAATAAGGGAGAAAAAATATCAAAAAGAAAACAAAACTCAAAAATGGAACCATTCGAACTATTAGAAAACTATGGAGCAGACGTAGTAAGATACTGGGCAGGATCTGGTAAACTAGGAACAGATATAATATTCAATGAAGAAACATTCCTAAGAGGAAAAAAACTAATAAATAAAATATGGAACGTTTCAAAATTCATAGAAATGCATCTACAAGACTATAAAGATAAAGACTTTAAAGAATTTGAATACATAGATAAATGGATAATAGGAAACTATCAAAAAATGGAAGAAACATACATAAAACATCTAGATAACTACGAAATAGGACTAGCGCTAAATACACTAGAAAAATTTTTTTGGAACTTCTGTGACAACTACATAGAAATAGTAAAACATAGACTATATAGACCAGAAGAATTTGGTAGTACTCCAAGATACTCAGGACAAAAAACAATATATATACTACTATATAAACTACTACAAGACTTCAGTATATTCTTCCCATTTATAACAGAAGAAATATATCAAGAATTATATAAAGAAAAACAATCAATACATATAACAGAAATAAAACCATTAAACTATGATTTCAATAAAGAAATAAAAAATGGAAACTCAATAATTGAAATAATAAGTGAAGCAAGAGGTGAAAAATCAAACAACAACATGTCATTAAAAACACCAATAGAATATCTAGAATTAAGCACAGACAAAGAAATAGAAGAAGCACTAAATAATTGCATGAAAGACTTCAAAGCAACACTATTTATTGAAAATATAAAAATCAAAAACCAAGATAACGGCTTCAAAATAGAAAAAATCGAACTAAAAACTGATAATTAATATAAAACTCAATTTTGATGTGAATCCCAAATAGGAGACATCATTATTGAGTTTTTTTTATAAATTTCTCTAAAATTTGACTTTTTTAATAATTAGTATATAATATTGATGTTCAAAAAAGGGGAGATATAATGAGAAATTTAAATGAAATATCAAAAATAATAATAGAAGACATAGACTTAAAGAATTCAACATATCGTATTTTAATTAAAGAAGAAATAAATACAATAGGAGATATAATAGGAAAATGGTACCTACTAGAAGAAAAACTAGATAAATCACAAATAATAGAAGTAAAAATAAAACTAAGAAAATATGGATTAGAATATGATAATAACATAAAAAGATTTAGTTTTAGAATAAAGAATCAAATACCAGAAACAAATACAGTAGATACACCAATAGATAAACTAAATTTAAATATAAAAAGTTATAATACACTAAAAAGAGCTAACATAAACACAGTAAAAGATTTATTAATAATATTAAATCAAAGAGTATTAAAAACACCATTTCAAAAAGTTGTATTAAAAGACATAACAGAAAAACTAAAAAAACTAGGAATAGACATAACAGAAGAAGAAGGACAAATAATCTGTAACTATAGTGAAGAAATAGAAGAACAATTAAAACTAAATAAACAAGTAAACTCATTAACAGAAGAAATAAACGAAAGAACAGAAAGAATAGAAAAAAAACAAGAACTATTAAAAACATACAAAGAAATGATGGAAGAAAAAAGATTCCTTGAATCAAAAGAACAAGACATTGATAACCAATTAAATGAAGTAATTAATTCAGTAAAAAGAGATGGAAAGAAAAATGGAAAATAAACAAAAAATATTAGAAACAATAGATATAGAATTAGAAAAACTAGAACAAGTAATAGCTGATCTAGAAGCAGAAATGAATATAATAAAAAGAAGAATAACAAAAAAAGAACAAATATTAGAAGAACTAAAAAAAATATAAAATATGCACCAAAAAATGGTGCTTTTATTTTACTATTTCTTAAATAATAAAAAAATATATGTTATAATAAAAAAAAGAAGGTAATAATATGAATCTATCAAAATCATCATATTGTAGAGGTATACAATGTAAAAAAATACTATGGTTAGAAAAACATAAACCTGAAGAAAAAGAAGAAACAAATAACGATAGAATCCTAGAACAAGGTAATGACATACATGAAGTAGCTAGATACTTATTTGGTAGTCATATAAATATAGAATATAGAGAAAATCTACCACAAATGATAGAAGACACAATAAATACAATAGATAGCTATAAAGACGTAATAATAACAGAAGCATCATTCAACTATAAAAATAACTTCTGTAGTGTAGACATATTAAAAAAGAACAATAACTCATATGAAATATATGAAATAAAAAGTTCAACAGAACTAAAAGACATCTATATAAATGATGCATCATATCAATACTATGTATTAACTAGTCTAGGCCTAAAAGTAACAAAAGTATCACTAGTACATATAAACAGTAATTATATAAGAATTGGTGACTTAGACCTAGATCAACTATTTATAAAACAAGACATAACAAAAGAGATTAAAGACTTGCAAGAAACAGTAAAAAACAACATAAAAGAAATAAATGAATATGTTGAAAAAAGTGAAGAAATAAAAGATATAGACGAAAATTGCTTCAAACCATATCCATGTCCATTCTTTAAATATTGTACAAAACATCTACCAGAAAAAAACATATTCGATATACCAAGAATGCAAACAAGACAAAAACTAAAACTATATAAAAAAGGAATATATAGTTACGAAGACCTATTAAAAGAAGAAATAAACGAAAATACAAAAAAAATCCTAGAATACGAACTATATAATAAAGAAGACTATATAGACAAAGTTAAAATAAAAGAATTCTTAAACACATTAAAAGAACCAATATACTTCCTAGACTTCGAAACATATCAAATGCCAATACCTTTATACAATAATGTAAGCCCATACGAGCAAATTCCATTTCAATACTCACTACACTATATTGAATCAAACTTAAAACATAAAGAATTTCTAGCACAAGCAGGAACAGATCCTAGAAGAGCATTAGCAGAACAACTAGTAAAAGATATACCAAAAAATACAACAACACTCGCATACAATATGGGATTTGAAAAAGGAGTAATAAAAAGACTATCAAAACTATATCCAGACTTAAGTGAACACCTAATGAATATACACGATAACATAAAAGATTTAATGATACCATTTCAAAAAGGATATTACTATACAAAAGACATGCATGGATCATACTCAATAAAATACGTTCTACCCGCACTTTTCCCAGATGATCCATCACTAAACTATAAAAACCTAGACCTAATACATAATGGTGGAGAAGCAATGTCATCATTTCAAGACCTAATAAATAAGAAAGAAGAAGAACAAAAATACATAAGAGAAAGACTACTAAGATACTGTGAATTAGACACATACGCAATGGTAAAAATATATGAAAAACTAAAGGAGATAGTATGAAAGAAAAAATAGGACTAATATTAATAAATTCAATAGTAATAACAACATGTATAGTAATATGTTTAATATTTACAAAAAATTTTTTTAAACCAAAAGAAGAAATAGAACCAACAACAGAAGAAATAAATAATATAGTACTAACTACAATGGAAAAATACTATAACAACATCTTTGAAAAACACTCATCAAACTATTGTGGAGAACTAAACTATAGTGATACATACGAAGTATACTATATAAATACAAAAACATTTAACACAATAGAAGAAACAAAAAACTACTATAAAACATTTATATCAGAAAAATACATAAACGAAAACTTAATAAAAAACTTCAAAGAAAAACAAGACAAACTATATTGTCTAGCAAAAGAAGTAAGCGACTTACAATACCAACAAAATAGTTTTAACATAACAAACATAAACAAAACAAAAGACTATATAGAAGTAGAAGGAACATTTGAAACAATAGAAAACGAACTAAATCCAAAAGAATCATTCAATATGAAAGCAACACTAATAAAAGAAAACAATAACTGGGTAATAAACGAATACCAAGACGTATACAATAAGGAATCATAAGATTCCTTTTAATAATCAATAAAACGTAAAACAAATAAATACTTATCATCCAAACCTAGAAAAAAACTAAATATTTTTGATATAATTAAAAGGGTGATTAAATGACAACATTATACTTAATAAGACATTCAGTAAGAATGCCATTAAATAAAATAAAATATAAAACTAATCAAGATAAACTAATACTTAATGAAAAAATAATACTATCGAGCGATGGAGAGTCAAGAGCTAAACTACTAAGTGAAAAAGAAGAACTAAAAAACATAGACGTAGTATATGCATCAAACTGTGTAAGAACATTACAAACAGCCAAATACTTATTAGAAAAACAAAACTTGAGTGTCACAATAGACGATAGACTAGATGAAAGAAGAGTAGGACTTGCAAATGATAAATACTATCCTGATTGGTTTGAAAGACAATACAAAGACGAAAACTTCAAAACAGTTGGAGGAGAATCACAAAAAGACGTAAGAAATAGAATGGATGAAGCAATAACAGAAATATTAAAAGAACATAAAGACAAAAGAATCGCAATCTTCTCACATGGATACGCAATAACATTCTATTTATTAAAATATTGTAAATTGATAAGCATAATAGATAAAAAACTTAAATATCAATTCAATAATAAAATAGTATTTGATAAACCAATAAACGCACCAGAGGTATTTAAATTGACTTTTGAAGAAAATAAAATAAAAGATATCGAATTAATAGAATTCGAAGATATACCATATAATCATGGTGTATAGAAAGGAATAATATGAAAACAGAAAAAAATATATTAATCGCATTTTTATTAAACCTATCATTCTCAATATTTGAACTATTTGGAGGAATAATAACTGGAAGTATCGCAATACTATCAGACTCAGTACATGATATAGGAGATGCACTAAGTATTGGACTATCATACATACTAGAAAAGAAAAGTAAGAAAAAACCAGATGAAAAATATACATATGGATATATTAGATATTCAGTAATAGGAAGTATAATAACATCTACAATACTACTAACAGGATCAATATTTGTAATATATGAAGCAATAAAAAGATTAATCAACCCACAAGAAATAAACTATAATGGAATGATTATAATATCCATAATAGGAGTATTAGTAAATACACTAGCAGCCATGGCAACAAAAGAAGGCGACTCACTAAATCAAAAATCAGTAAACCTACATATGTTAGAAGACGTATTAGGCTGGATAGTAGTATTAATAGGATCAATATTAATAAAATTTACAAACATTACATATATAGATGCAATATTATCAATTGGAGTTGCGCTATTCATATTAAGACATGCAGCTAGAAATATAAAAGAAGTATTAGACCTATTCCTAGAAAAGGCACCAGAAAATATAAATCTAGAAGAACTAAAACATCACTTAAAAGAAATAAAAGGAGTAATAGACATACATCATATTCATATAAGAAGTATAGATGGATACAATAACTTCATAACACTTCATGCACAAGTAAAAAAATATGATTCAGAAATAAAAAAACAAATAAGAGAAGAACTAGAGGAACATGGGATATGTCACTCAACAATAGAATTAGAACTAGAAACAGAAAAATGCGAACATAAAACATGTAAAATAGAACACAAAGAACATCATCACCATCATCATCACTAATGAAAAAAATAACTAAATTAATTATAATATTAATAATACTTATAACCATAATAATATACTTTCTATATAGAAATAACTACATAGAACATAAAAAATATACAAATGAAGACTTCAATATAGAAACATATAAAAGTAAAATAGATAAGGATAAAGATGGAATAGATGATCAAACAGATATATTAAATAGTACTAGAGAATATATAAATACAAAACCAATCTATAAAAGTAAATACTATAACACTGGATATCCAAACGATGAATATGGAGTATGCACAGACGTAGTAGGAATAGCTCTAAAAAATTCAGGATATGACCTAATGGAACTAGTAAATGAAGATATAAAAAATAATAAAGAAAAATATGATATAGATGTAATAGATAAAAATATAGACTTTAGAAGAGTAAAAAACTTAATAATATACTTTAAAAATAATTCAATAAGCTTAACCACAGATATAAA
>CAMVNW010000007.1 GCA_947168965.1 uncultured Caryophanales bacterium | reverse complement strand
TTTTTTGATTTTTATTTTTATATATGTTATAATTTAGTTGTATTTTTTCGGAGGTATTTATGGAGAAAATTTCAATAATTGTTCCTTGTTATAATGAGGAAGAGTCAATGCCTTTATTTTACAAAGAAATATGTAAAGTGGCTGATGAATTTAAAAAGGTAGATTTTGAGTTTATTTTTGTTAATGATGGTTCAAAGGATAGAACTTTAGAAATTGCTCGTGATTTATCAAAAGATGATAAGAGAGTAAGATATATTTCATTTTCACGTAATTTTGGAAAGGAAGCTGCAATTTTAGCTGGACTTGATTATTCAGTTGGTGATTATGTAGCTATTATGGATGCTGATTTACAGGACCCACCAAGTTTATTACATGAAATGTATGATGGAATTAAAAATGATGGTTATGATTGTGTTGCGACTCGTCGTGTATCTCGTAAGGGTGAACCACCTATTAGAAGTTTTTTTGCTAAGTGTTATTATAAATTAATCAATAAGATTTCTAAAACTGAGATTGTTGATGGTGCAAGAGATTATAGATTAATGACACGTCAAATGGTTAATAGTATATTAGAGTTAAAGGAATATAACCGTTTTTCTAAAGGTATATTTAGTTGGGTAGGTTATGAAACTAAGTGGTTAGAGTATAAAAATGTTGAGAGAGTAGCCGGAACTACTAAGTGGAGTTTTTGGAAGTTGTTCTTATATTCTTTAGAAAGTATTGTTGCCTTTTCTACTGTTCCTTTAGCAATTGCGTCTATTATGGGATTAATTTTCTTTTTAGTATCATTTATAATGATTATATTTATAATTGCTAAAACATTGGTTGTTGGTGATCCTGTTGCTGGTTGGCCATCACTTGTTTGTATAATATTCTTTGTAAGTGGTGTACAATTATTTGGAATAGGTTTTATAGGTCAATATTTATCTAAGTTATATTTAGAGGTTAAGGGTAGACCTGTTTATATTGTTAAAGAGACAGAAAAGGGGAAAAAATGAATAATTTAGTTAAATTATATAAAAAATATTCTGAGATAATTAATTATTTAATCGTAGGTGGATTAACAACATTAGTTAGTATTCTTGTTTACGCATTATTTACTAAGGTGTTTAATGTAAACTATATGCTTAGTAATGTTATTTCTTGGATTGTATCTGTTTCTTTTGCTTATGTTACTAATAAAAAGTTTGTTTTTAAAAGTAAATGTGACAATGAAATGGATGTTTTATTTGAGATTTATCAATTCTTTAAGTATCGTTTATTTTCATTAGTTATAGATATATTATTAATGTATGTTTTTGTTGAGATAATTAATATTGATGATATGATAGCTAAGGTAATTGTACAAGTTATTGTTATTGCTTTAAATTATGTTTTTAGTAAGTTATTTGTTTTTAAGAAAAAAGAATCCTAGTTTTAGGATTTTTTTGCATTTTTACTAATTTTAATAATTAGTAATTTTTTTTTAATATTTTTTTGTTTTTTTGTTTAGTCTGAAAATAAGGAATAGTTATTTTTTTTAACAGTTTTAGAAAGAATAGTTATTTGATTATTATTTTATACCATGTTATGTTTTTGTTAGGTATTTATTAGCGCTAAGAAATGCCTTTTGGAAGGAATGATTTTATGTATGAAAAAAATGATAAAAAACAGGATTTTATTATAATGGGTTTTGATCCTGTTTTCAAAAAAATGTTTGGTGATGTAAATTATACAAATAAAGCTGCTGCTTTAGTTGGCATTTTTTTAGATATTCCATTCTATGAGATAAAAGATAAGGTTGATATTTTAAATAATGAAAAGAAGAGGGTAAGTAAAAGTGATAAGGCTCAAGAACAAGATGTATTACTTCATGTTAGATTGGGTAATGGAAATCAGTTTATAAATTTGGAGGCAAATCTTCATGGATATAATCAGGAATTGATTGATAGAAATACTGGTTATGCAGCAAATACTTTTTCTAGACAATTAGATAAGAATCAAGAATATGATTTGTTAGAACCTGTTTTACAAATTAATTTTAATGAACCTGTTAGTCAGGTTAAGAATAATGATATAGATAATCCAATTGATGTTTATTTATTGAGAAATTCTGATGGTAGAATTTTAACTAATATGTTTAAAATAATCAATGTTGATATTGATAAATGTTATGAACTATGGTACAATGATGATATAAAAAAGTTTACTTCATGTGAGCAAAATGTTATAAGATTTGGTGCGTTGCATCTAATAAATAATAGTGAAGATTTTAGAAAGTGTCTAGGTGAAATAGAAATGGATGAAGATGTAAGAAACAGGATTCAACATGACATGGATGAATATCAACATGATAAGGAACTAGCTATGGTGTATGATTTAGAAAAACATAATGAATTTGTGAGAAAATCAAAAGAGAGGGTACTTGATAGGCAACGTCAAATTGTTGATAGTGAAAAAAAGGAATTAAATAATGCACTAAAAGAATTCAATAACGAGAAGGAAGAATTCAATAACGAGAAGGAAGAATTCAATAACGAGAAGAAAGAATTCAATAATGAGAAGAAAGAATTCGATAATGAGAAATCTTTATTAATGAAAGAAAAATTTAATTTTGCAAGAGAACTTTTGAGTTTTGGTAAAAGTATTGATGAAGTATCTAGAATTACTGGTTTATCTATTGAAAATATAAATGAAATAGAGAACAAATAAGTTTAACTTATTTGTTTTTTGTGTTAAAATTATTGATAGGAGGGTTAATATGTATATTGATGTTTTAGTTGAGTTAAAAACAAAAAAATTAGATAAAACTTTTACATATAGTGTTCCTTCTGATTTGGTTAATAATATTAAGGTAGGTAAAAGAGTTTTAGTTCCTTTTGGTAGACAAAAGCTAGAGGGATTTATTATTGGCATTAATAATATGGATTCTTTTGATTATGATGTTAAGGATATAATTAGTGTTATTGATGATGAAGTTATTCTCAATGAAGAAATGATGTCTTTAGGTAAATATATTAAAAATAAGACTTTATGTACTTTGATAAGTGCTTATCAAACTATGTTACCTAGTGCTTTAAAAGCTCATAAAGATTTTGTTGTTAATAAGAAGTATGAAACATATTTAACTATTTGTTCTGATGGAATTCATGATAATATTAAGTCTGATAAGCAAAGGTTGATTTATGAATTATTATGTAATAATGAATTTGTGTTAAAAAAAGAATGTACATCTATATCTAATTATGTTGTTAAAAGTTTTATAGAGAAAGGTTTTATTAAAGAGGTTAAAAAAGAGGTTTATCGTAATAATTTATCTGATATTAAGGAAAAGTCTAATATTATCTTAAATGATGAACAAAGGTTAGCTGTTGACAGTGTTGTTTCTAGTGATGGATTTAAGCCTTTTTTATTACATGGTGTTACTGGTAGTGGTAAGACTGAGGTTTATATGAATATTATCGATTATTATTTAAGTAAAGGTAAGGAAGCTATTGTTTTGGTTCCTGAAATCAGTTTAACACCTCAAATGGTTTTGAATTTTAGAAAAAGATTTGGAACAAGTATTGCGATTTTACATTCAGCTTTAAGTGATGGTGAAAAGTATGATGAATATCGTAAAATATTAAAGGGTGAGGTAAGTATTGTTATTGGCGCTAGAAGTGCAGTCTTTGCTCCACTAACTAATTTAGGTGTAATTATTATTGATGAGGAACATTCTAGTACTTATAAACAAGATAATACACCTAGATATAATTCTATTGATATTGCTCTTTTTAGAGGAAAAAAACATAATTGTCCTGTTGTTTTAGGAAGTGCAACTCCTTCTATTGAAAGTTATACTAGGGCTAAGTCTGGTATTTATGAATTAATTACTTTAAGCAAAAGGGTTAATAATAATTTACCAAATGTACATTTAATTGATATGAAGAATGAGATTAAGGCTGGTAATAGAGTTTTTTCTAGTATGTTAAGTAGTTCTATTGAGGATCGTTTAAATAAAGGTGAACAAGTAATTTTACTTTTAAACAGACGTGGTTTTTCTACTATTTCTAGTTGTAGTGATTGTGGTTTTGTTGATAAGTGTCCTAATTGTGATATTCCTTTAGTGTATCATAAGAGTTCAAATACTATGAGGTGTCATTATTGTGGATATGGAAGCAGTAAAAAAAAGGAATGTCCAAGCTGTCACAATAAGAGCCTTTTTGATTTTGGAATGGGAACTGAGAAGTTAGAGGAATATGTTTCTAATAATTTTCCTAGTGCTCGTGTTGTTAGAATGGACGTGGATACTACTAGTAGAAAAGGTAGTCATGAAAAGATTATCAATGATTTTCGTAGTTTAAAGTATAATGTTTTAATTGGAACTCAAATGATTTCTAAAGGTCTTGATTTTCCACTTGTTACTTTGGTTGGTGTTATTAATGGTGATTCTTCTTTGAATATTCCTGATTTTAGAAGTGGAGAGAGGACTTTTCAATTACTTAATCAAGTTGCTGGACGAGCTGGACGAGCTGACAGACCAGGGGATGTTATAATTCAGTCTTTCAATGTTGAACATTATAGTATTGTTTGTGCAAGTCGTCATGATTATACTTCTTTTTATAATGAGGAGATGAGAATTCGTCAATTACTTAAATATCCTCCTTATTATAATTTGTGTTCTATTAAGGTAAGAAGTAAATTTGAGGATAAAGCAATGAGAGAGGGAACTAAGATAGTTGATTATTTAAAAAAATGTTTAGATTCATCTAATATTATTTTAGGACCAAGTAATTGTAATATGTTAAAGGTTAATAATATATATAATATTCAGATTGTTATAAAGTATAAGAAAACAGATGTGATTGTTGATAAGTTAAAATTTATTTCAGATAAATATATTGATTCTAAGGATGTTTTAATTGATATTGATTTAAATCCTTATAAGATATAGTTAAATATTTTATTTTTTGTTATAATGTGTATGGAGGTTTTTATGAAGAGATTAATTAGTTTATTTATTACTTTGTTTTTTGGATTTATTGCTTTTTATTTATTTTTGCCAGCTATAAATTTAAGTAGTTTTAGTTTTTGGTTGTTTATAGTTTTTTTAATTGTTATATATTCTATTTCAAATTTATTTTTATGTATTGATATTAAAACTGGTAATGTACTTAAGTTATATGGTGATTATAAGTATTTAGGTATATTAGTAGGATTAATATTTGTAGTTATTTTATTTGTTGATATTGTTTTTTCACCATTATTTAATTCTAAGTCTTATAAGAATAGAATTATTGTCGATGAATCTACTGAATTTGTGAATGATATACCTCTTGTTGATTTTAATTCTTTACCTTTAATTGATAAGGATTCTAGTAGAAAATTAGGCGATAGGGTTATGGGACAAATGCCTGAGTTAGTTTCTCAATTTTATGTTTCTGATCTTTATACTCAAATTAATTACAATAATAATGTTGTTAGAGTTACTCCTCTTGAATATGATGGATTTATTAAATATTTGTCAAATCATAAATCTGGTATTAAAGGATATATTTCAGTTGATAGTGTAAGTGGTGAGTCAAAATTAGTTAAATTAGATGATGGAATGAGATATATGCCTAGCGCTATATTAGGTGAGGATTTATATAGAAAGTTAAGATTTTCTTATCCAACTAAAATATTTGGTTCAGAATCTTTTGAGGTTGATGAGGATGGTAATCCTTATTGGGTTGTTCCTACTTATAAGTATACTGGTGTAGGTCTAAAGAGGGATGTTGATGGTGTTGTTATATTAAATCCAATTAATGGGTCAAGTGAATATTATGATGTTGATTCAATTCCTGTATGGGTTGATAATGTTTATAAGGCAGATGTTATTTTAGAGCAAGTTAATGATTGGGGAAAATATAAAAACGGTTTTTTAAATTCTAAATTCGGTCAAAAGAATGTTGTTGCGACTACTGAAGGATATAATTATATCGCTATGAATGATGATGTTTATTTATATACAGGTATTACTTCTAAGGCTCGTGACGAATCAAATATTGGTTTTATTTTGACTAATATGAGAACTAAGGAAACTAAGTATTATGCTGTTCCTGGAGCAGAGGAATATTCTGCAATGGCTAGTAGTGAGGGTCAAGTTCAACAGATGGGATATGTTTCTACTTTTCCACTTCTTATTAATTTAAATAATAGGCCTACTTATCTAATGAGTTTAAAGGATAATGCAGGATTAGTTAAGATGTATTCTTTTGTTGATGTTGTGGATTATCAAAAGGTTGTTGTTACTGATTCTTCTTTAGGAATTCGTGAAGCAAGTCGTAATTATTTATCTAAGATGGGTTTTGATGATATTAATCTTGATAAATTAACAATGAAAGATATTACTATTTCTTCTATTAGTTCTTATAGTGTAAATGGTAATTCAGTATTCTATATTATGGATACTAAGGAGAAAAAGTATTGTGTTTCTATTGATATTAATAGTAATGTTTTACCTTTCTTAAATGTTGGAGATACTGTAACTATTGGTTTTGCTAAAGAGGAAGATGTAACTAGAATATTAGAGATAAAGTAATTTTTATTACTTTTTTCTTTTATTCTTTTTTTAAATTTGGTATACTGTTTTTAGAAATAAGGAGGTAGTTATGAAATATAATCGTGTCTTGTTAAAATTAAGTGGTGAGTCACTTGCTGGTTCTATGGATAAGGGAATTGATTTTGAAAGGGTTTTAGAGATTTGTTCTGAAATTAAGGAATGCGCAGAAATGGGGATTGAAATTGGAATCGTTGTTGGTGGTGGAAATTTTTGGCGAGGAAGAAGTAATAAATACATGGATAGGGCAACATCAGACTATATTGGTATGCTTGGTACTACTATGAATGCTTTGGCTGTAGGTGATGCTTTTAAACAGTTAGGCCAAGAGGTTCGTGTTCAAACTGGTGTTGAGATGAGGCAGGTTGCTGAATTTTATATTAAGGATAGGGCTATACGTCATTTATCAAAAGGTAGAGTTGTTGTATTTGGATGTGGTACTGGAAGTCCTTTCTTTTCTACTGATACTGCAAGTGCACTTCGTGCTGCAGAGATTAATGCTGATTGTGTTTTGAAGGCAACTAATGTTGATGGTATTTATGATAAGGATCCACGTAAATTTGATGATGCTGTTATGATTAAGAAAATTAGTTATATTGAGGTTTTAAATAAAAAGTTGAATGTAATGGATTCTACTGCTACTAGTTTATGTATGGAGGAAGGTATTCCTATTATAGTTTTTAATATTAATAAAAAAGGTAATTTGAAAAAGGTATTATCTGGGGATAATATTGGTACATTTGTAAATTAATTATATATGAAAAAGTAACTGGTTTTTTCAGTTACTTTTTTTAGTGTAAAAATAATAGTATTATTTGTAATGTCATTAAAAGGCCATTATGTAGAAAATGTATTCCCATTGATACAAATATATTATCTGTTTTTTCAAGCATATATGCAAAAGCAATTCCTGGAATAGAGTATGGAATAATATATAGTAAGTCATATAATGTGTTTATATTTCCTATTACGTGAAGTCCTCCAAAAACTAATCCTGATGTAATTATGAATGCTTTTTTGTTTGTAATTATATTTTTTATGGATTGTCTAAATACCATTTCTTCTGTAAACGGTGCGAATATTACTGCTGAGAAAAACATATATATTGGTGCTTTATTTAATGTTTCCCTTATTGTTTCTTCATTTCCTGGTATTGCGTTTGTTAGATGGTTTATAAATATATTTGATATAATCATTATTATTAGTGCTATGGCATATATTTTTAAATATTTTGTATAGTACTCTTCATATTTTTCTTTTATTTCTTTAAAGTCTTTTTTTAGTTTATTTTTGTTAATTATTCCTATTAATATAATTACAAATGTTTCGCATAGTATTAAATATATTGATTTTTGTAGTATTGTTAGATTTTTAATATCTAATTTTGTATATAAAAGTATTCCTAGTTCTATTAATGATGTTAGTGAATATATAATTATTGTAGCAAGTCCAATTGATGCGAGTTTTAGATATTTTTTAAATTCTTCTAATGTTTTATTTTTATTTTTTATGAAGAATAGTATTGATATACTTATTGCGAATATTTGATATACTATTGTTGCGATAAGTTGTTGTTTTGGTGTTAGTATATTTAATGATACGTTATATAATTTGTAGTATGTATTTTTAAAAATTGATATAAAAAGATATAGCGCTATTGATGTTATTAGTATATATATGTTTTTTTCATATTTGTTTATTTTTTCTAAATTCATATTATCACCATAGTTATTATAGCATTTTTTTAATTTTTTTTGTTAAAAAATATGTTTTTTAATTTTTTTATGATATAATATGGTTGTGTTTCAGAAAAAAGAGTGGCTTAAAACCACTCTTTAAAATTAGAGGAGGTATTTTATGGATAAGGCTAGTATTGTTAAAGATTTAATTAGTGATACTATAATTTCTAACGGATATAGGTTAGAAGATGTTTTATATGTTAAGGAAGGTAATACATATTTTTTACGTGTGATTATTGATAAGGATGGTATTATTAATGTTGAGGATTGCAGTATTGTTACTAGACTTATTAATCCTATATTGGATGAGGCAGATCCAATTAGTGATAGTTATATCTTAGATGTTTGTTCTATGGAGAAAGGAGATTAATATGGACACAAAAGAGTTTAAAAAGGCAATTAGTGTTTTGGTAAAGGAAAAAGGTATTAGTGAAGAGGTTATATATGAGGCTATGAGACTTGCTCTTACTAGTGCATATAAGAAGAATTATCATTCTTTAAGTAATGTTAGAGTTGATATTAATGAAGAGACTGGAGAAATTTCTGTTTATTCATTTAGAACTGTTGTTCCTGATAATTATGAAGAATTAGAGGAATGGAATTTACTTGATGAAGAGAATGTTACTGATGAAGATGGTGAGGAAAAAGAACCTTTTATATTTGATGAGAGAATTCATATTCCTTTAACTGAAGCTAGAGAGATTGTTCCTAATATTGAAGTTGGCGAAACTATAGAGGAAGAGGTTACTCCAAAGGATTTTGGAAGAGTAGCTGCTGCTACTGCTAAGCAAGTTGTTATTCAAAAGATTCGTGAGGCTGAAAGAAATAGTATTGCGCTTGAATTTGGTGATAAGCAAGATGAATTAGTTAGTGGTATTGTTGAGATGGAAGATTCTCGTAATTATTATATTGATTTAGGTAAGACTCAAGGTATATTACCAAAAACTGAAATAATTCCTGGTGAGAAGATTGTTATGGGTTCTAATATCAAGGTATATATTACGAAAGTTGATAATGGTTCAAAAGGATGTACAATTTTACTTTCTCGTTGTCATTATGGATTTGTTAAAAGATTATTTGAACTTGAGATTCCTGAAGTTAGTGAAGGTATTATATTAGTTTACAGTGTTGCAAGAGATGCAGGTAACAGAACTAAGGTTGCTTTGGAATCTATTAATGATAGAGTTGATGCTATTGGTTCTTGTATTGGTGAAAAAGGTATGAGAATTGCTAACATATTAAAAGAATTAAATGGTGAGAAGGTAGATTTAGTTTTATATGACAAAGATCCTTCTAAGTTTATTCTTAATGCTTTAAGTCCTGCAAAGAATATTCATGTATTTATTACTGATGAAAAGAAGAATGAAGCATTAGTTGTTACTGATAAAGAAAATCTTTCTTTAGCTATTGGTAAGAAGGGTTCAAATATTAAATTAGCTGCTCGTTTAACTCATTATAAGATTGATGTTAAGACTTATGAACAAGCTCAAGAAATGGGTATTAATATTTATGAAAACTAAGAAAATTCCAATGCGTAGTTGTGTTGTAACTCGTGAAAAGTTTCCTAAGAGTGAGTTAATTCGTGTTGTTAGAACACCTGAAGGTAAGGTAATAGTTGATATTACTGGTAAGGCTAATGGTAGAGGTGCTTATTTAAAACGTGATTTATCTGTTATTGATAAGGCTTCTAGTAGTAAGATTTTAAATAGAATTCTTGAGGTTGATGTTCCTGATGATGTTTTTGATGAATTGAGGAAGTTGGTTTAATGAAAAGAGAAGATTATATTACTTGGGATGAATATTTTATGGGAATTGCTATTCTTTCTAGTGAAAGAAGTAAGGATCCAAGTACTCGTGTAGGGGCATGTATAGTTAATGATGAAAATAAAATTTTATCTATGGGATATAATGGTGCTCCGACTGGTTTATCTGATGATATAATGCCATGGGGAAGAGAAGGTAATAACTTAGATACAAAGTATCCATATGTATGTCATTCAGAGTTAAATGCAATACTTAATTGTCCAACTAGTGTTCGTGGTGCTAGATGTTATGTTACTTTATTTCCATGTAATGAATGTGCAAAGGCAATTATTCAATCTGGTATTAAGGAAGTTATCTATTTAAGTGATAAGTATGCTGATACTGATGGTAATAAAGCATCACGTATGATGTTTGATAATTGTGGTGTAACTTATAGAAAATATGAAATGGTGGGAAAAGATATAGTTATAAGTTTATAAATTTAGGAGGTGCTTAATATGATGAGTGTACAAGAGTATGCAAGTGATGTTAATAGAACTGTTGATTATGTACTTAAAAAGTGTAAGGAGTTAGGTATTAATGTATCTAATTTTGAAGATTTATTAGAGGAAGAAGATATTATTATATTAGATAATAATCTTGATGATGATTCCATTATTGATGAAGCAGAGGAAATCGCTCAAGATGTAGCAAGTAGTAAAAATATTGATGTTAAAACTACTAAGCAAAAGTTGAAGAAAAAAAATGATAATAATTCTAAGAGTAAAAAGGATTTAGCAAATAAGAAAAAGGAAATGTATAAGAATAAGGAAAAACTTATTTCTAATACTGTTGTTAATAATGATAATTATGTTATTTACCATGATAATATGACAGTTAGTGAGCTTGCTCTTAGTATGGGAGTTAAGAGTGCTGATTTGATTAAAAAATTATTTAGTCTTGGTATAATGGCTACTAATAATAATAGTATCAGTTATGAGAATGCTGAAATATTAGTTTTAGATTTTAATAAAGAATTAAGACGTGAAGAAACCACTGATGTTGTTAATTTTGAAAATTTTGAAGTTATTGATAATGAAGAAGATTTAGTTAGTCGTCCTCCAGTTGTAACTATTATGGGACATGTTGATCATGGTAAAACAACTTTACTTGATACAATTAGAAAAAGTTCTGTTGCTACTGGTGAAGCTGGTGGTATTACTCAAGCTATTAGTGCTTATCAAGTTACATGTAATGGTAAATTAATTACTTTTATTGATACTCCAGGACATGCTGCTTTTACTGAGATGAGAGCTAGAGGTGCTTCAATTACTGATATTATTATTATTATTGTTGCTGCTGATGATGGTGTTATGCCTCAAACTAAAGAGGTTATTGATCATGCTAAGGCTGCTAATGTTCCTATTTTAGTTGCTATTAATAAGATTGATAAACCAGGTGCAAATCCTGAGCGTGTTATGACTGAGCTTACTGAATATGGTCTTACTCCAGAGGAATGGGGTGGAGATACTATTTATACTAAAATTTCTGCATTAAATGGTACTGGTGTTGATGAGTTATTAGAGAATATTTTATTAGTTGCTGAAATGCAAAATTATAGAGCTAATCCTAATAGATATGCTATGGGAACTGTTATTGAGTCTCGTTTGGATAAGCATTTAGGACCTGTTGTCACTGTTTTAATTCAAAATGGTACTTTAAGACTAGGGGATCCTATTGTTGTTGGTAATGCTTATGGTAAGATAAGAACTCTTAAGAATGATTTGGGTGAAGAAATAACTCAAGCTTTACCTGGTACTCCTGTATTTATTACTGGTATTAATGATACTCCTATTGCTGGTGATAAGTTTATGGCATTTGAAAGTGAAAAACAAGCCCGTAGTATTGGTGAAGAGAGAAAAGCTCAAGCTAAGGTAAGGGATAATGCTCCTAAGGCTGTTAGTTTGGATGATTTATTTTCTAAGATTCAAGAGGGTGTTAAGGAGATTAATGTAATTGTTAAGGCAGATGTTAATGGATCTAGTGAGGCTGTTAAGAATTCCTTAGAAAAAATTGTTGTTGATGGCGTACGTGTTAATGTTATTAGAAGTAGTGTTGGTGCTATTACTGAAAGTGATATAGTTCTTGCTAAAGCTACTAATTCTATTATTATTGGATTTAATATCAGACCTAATAATTCTATTAAGGATTATGCTAGTGAGCAAGGTGTTGATATTCGTCTATATGATATAATTTATAAAGCAGTTGAAGATATGGAAGCTGCTATGAAGGGTATGCTTGATCCAGTTTATGAAGAAAAAATCATAGGAAGTGCTACTGTTAAACAATTATTTAAGTTTTCTAAGGTTGGAACTATTGCTGGATCACTTGTTAATGACGGTGTAATCAAAAGAGATTCTAAGGCTCGTGTTATACGTGATAGTGTTGTTATGTATGATGGTGAGATTGGGTCTATTCAAAGAGAAAAAGATTCTGTTAAGGAAGTAAAAAAAGGTTTAGAGTGTGGAATTACTATTTCTAATTTTAATGATATTAAAGTTGGAGACATTATTGAAGCATATGAAATGGTAGAGGTAGAAAGATAATTCTATCTCTTTTAATTGTTTTTTATTGTTGTTTTTGTTATAATAATCTTGTTTTGAAGGTGATGTTATGAAAACTAGTGATTTTGATTTTGATTTACCACAAGAGTTGATTGCTCAGACTCCTTTGAAGGACAGGGCTTCTTCTAGACTTTTAGTATTAGATAAGAATACTGGTCAATTAGAACATAAGCAGTTCAGAGATATAAAGGATTATTTGCACGCTGGGGATGTTCTTGTAATTAATGATACAAAGGTTATTCCTGCTAGACTTATGGGTGTTAAGGAAGATACTGGCGCTGTAATTGAGTTATTATTACTTAAAGATATGGGTGAAGATGTTTGGGAGTGTTTATCTAGACCTCAAAAGAGACTTCATGTTGGAACTATTGTTAAGTTTAGTGATGATTTGAGTGCGGAAGTTATTGAATTATTAGATGAGGGTGTTACTCGTGTTAAGTTAATTTATGAAGGTATTTTATTAGAAATATTAGATAGATTAGGTGAAATGCCACTTCCTCCATATATTCACGAGAAGTTAGCTGAAAAAGATAGATATAATACTGTATATGCTAAAAATATAGGTAGTGCTGCAGCACCAACTGCTGGATTGCATTTTACTAAAGAATTATTAGATGAATTAAGAGATATGGGTGTCATTATTACTAATGTTACTTTACATGTTGGTTTAGGTACTTTTAGACCTGTTGAGGCTCTTGATATTAATAATCATCATATGCATTCTGAATATTATGAAATGAGTGATTATACTGCTTCTATTTTAAATAAGGCTAAAGAAGAGGGTAGAAGGATTATTGCTGTTGGAACTACTAGTACTAGAACTTTAGAAAGTGTAGTTTCTAAGTATGGTAAATTTGTAGAATGTTCTGGTAATACTGATATATTTATTTATCCTGGTTATGAGTTTAAAGCAATTTCTTGTTTAATTACTAATTTTCATTTACCTAAGTCTACGTTGGTTATGTTGGTTAGTGCTTTAGCTGGAAGAGAAAATATTTTAAATGCATATCATGAAGCGATTATTAATAAGTATAGATTTTTCTCTTTTGGAGATGCGATGTTTATTAAATAGGTGATAGTATGGATAGATTAAATGAAATTCTTTTTCAATATATTATGCAGAATGAAACTTTTGATTTTGATGATTATTCTGGAATTTATAAGTTATCTGATATTATTTTGAATTCTAAGGTTCCAAATTTTACTGATAAGGTAAAGAATAGATTTGGTATATCAAAATCTTTTCAATTATCATATGAGTTTTTTAATTGTTTAGATGAATCATATGGAAGGTATTTTTTAGATAGAGTTAACAGTGATGATTTGATTTTAAAGTATGTTAAGGTTAATAAGGAAACAGCTTATTCATATCCTGATGAAGATGGAAATAAAAAAATATATTTACCTTATAGTAATGATATATGTGATTGTTTTGCTTTGACTCATGAAATGTTTCATGACATGAATTTACAAGTTAATAATTTATCTATTACTAGATCATTATTTACAGAGTATATTTCAATGTATGGTGAAATGTTACTCGAGGAGTTTATTAAAAATAATTATGATATAAAGTGTTCTTTTTGTAGTAGGTATACTTTTAATGGTTCATATTTAAAGGCATTAAAGGTTGATATTCAACTTAAACTAGTTAAATGTTTTATTGAGAATGGGTTTATTGATTATTTTAAGTTGGACGAAATTATTAATAATTACAATCCTTTTTATCGAAATTATTTGGTTAAATATATAAATGAAATTATATCAAGTGAAGATTTAAGTATTGGTTATGAGGGTAGATATTTGATTGGTATTTTACTTTCTTGTTATTCTAAGGATTTGGTTTTGAATAAGAAATATGATATTGATACTTTTTTAGGTATAAATGAAGATATAAACTATATGTATCCAGATGAGGTTTATAATGTTTTAGATTTAGATGTTAGTGATCAATATACTATGGAACTTACTTCTGGTTCTTATGATAAGTTAGCTAAATCTTATTCGAAACATATGAGGTGATTTTTTGGATAATTTTGATGTTGTATGTGAATCGGTTATTGAATATGTTAATACTATTAATGTTGAATCTTATGAGAATATTGCTTTGATGATGCATTGTACTGATATAATTTTAGGTGAGAAAGATTTTAATTTTAATTATAAATATAAGAAAAAATATGATTTTAAACAAATAGATAAATATGTTGAAGAATTTTTATTTGATTTGAATCCAGATTATTTGGAGTATTATAGATTGCGTAAAACAGATGGTACTATTGAGCTTGATTATAATAATAATTGTGGTGAGGCTTATAGTACATATGATGATGAGTTAGGAAAGCGAGTTATTTATGTTTCTGTTACTGGTACTATTGAGGACGCTTTTTCTATTGTTCATGAGTTATTTCATGATATTAATTTACGTTATGAATTAGATAGTTATGGTAGATATTTTTTCACAGAATGTTTATCTCTTTTGGGTGAGTTCCTTTTTTCTGATTTTCTATCTAAGAAGAATGTGGTTGAATATAATAATGTTGTTAATCGTTGTTTATATTATTTAAGAAAAAAGGCTTTAGAGGTTAATTTTAATTTAAGACTTATTCAAGAATATTTAGATAATGGATATATTGATAAGAATATTATATCAAATCTTATAATGAGCTATTGTGATTATTATAGGGAAGATTTAATTGAAATTATTTACAATATTTCTGAACAAGAATGGTTAACTTTGGAAGAAGACGAGTGTTATATTTTATCTGGTTTAAGTGCTACTTATATGTATGATCGTATTAAGAATAATAAGAAAAATTTAAATGAGTTATTTGATTTAAATGATGCTTTGAATGATTTTGATTTAGGTCAGGTTTTAGATTATTTAGATTTAAATCATAATGATTATGAATTAACTCCTGATAGTTATAATGTTTTGCGTAAGTCTTATAAGAAATTTATAAAAAGGTGATAGTATGGTTATTGTTATTGTTGGTCCAACAGGAGTAGGTAAGACTAAACTTAGTATAGAACTTGCTCATAAGTATAATGGTGAGGTTATAAATTCTGATAGTACTCAAGTTTATAGAGGATTAGATATTGCTACTGCGAAGGTTACAAGTGAGGAAAAGGAAGGGGTAGTTCATCATTTAATTGATATTAAGAATATTGATGAAGATTATACTGTTTTTGATTTTCAAAATGATTGTAGAAGATGTATAACTGATATTATGTCTCGTGGTAAAACACCTATTATTGTTGGTGGCACTGGGCTTTATGTTAAGGCTGCTTTGTATGATTATAAATTTGAGTTAGAGAACAGTAATTTTGATTATAGTAACATAAGTGATGATAAATTATATGAAAGATTGCTTTCTATTGATCCTGATACTAGTATTCATAAGAATAATCGTAAGAGGGTAGAAAGAGCACTTTCTTATTATGATTCTACTGGTAAGTTATTAAGTTCTAAGGATAAGACTGATAAGCTTTTGTATGATTCTGTTTTTATAGGGTTAACAACGTCCAGGGACTATCTATATGAAAGAATTAATAAGAGGGTTGATTCTATGATTTCAAATGGATTAATAGAAGAGGCTAAAAAAGTTTATGATACAGGTGTTAGAAGTAAAGCAGTTATGACACCTATTGGTTATAAGGAATTATTTGACTATTTTTCTGGTAATTCTGATTTGGAAAAATGTGTAGATATAATTAAACAAAAAAGTAGAAACTATGCGAAAAGACAATATACATGGTTTAATAATCAAATGAGTGTTAATTGGTTTGATGTTGATTTTGAGTGTTTTTCTAATACTGTTTTAGAAGTTAGTAATTTTATTGATAAGAACTTTTAGTTCTTTTTTTGTAAAGTTTTTGTGTAAAGTAGTTTAAATAGTTTGTAAAATGTATTGCTTGGATTTTTTTATGTGTTAAAATTAAGGTAATAAGAGGTGATTATATGGAAAGTTATAGAAACAATTCATATTCATCACATGGTTTTACTAAGGTTGAATTGTTTGTTTTCATCCTTGCTTTTATACTTGTTGTTTTATTTGCTTATCCAAAGGCTAGAGGAATGATAAGTAAAATTAAGTTAGATAATGCTATTGATAGTGCTTATTCTTATAAGGATAGTATTTCTAATTATTATGTTAGTCAGTTATTGGTAGATTCTAATTTTAAATTTGATGGTTTTTATACAATATCTGATGGAAGTTTAATTATAGGCGATTATGTTTATAATGTAATGAGTGGTGTTAATGCTCCTCAGAGTGGATATTTAAGTTATGAGAATAATGTGTTAAAACAAGGTTGCATTGATATTAATGGTTTTTCTATAGTTGTTGAGAATGGTGATATTGTTTCTGCAACTATTGGAAGTTGTTCTAACAATAGTATTGAAGTTGCTTATGAAATGTAAAAAAAATGAGTTTTTATAACTCATTTTTAATTTCTTTTTATGTCCATAATTACGGGTAGGATTATAGGTTTTCTTCCTGTTTTTTCGTTTATAAAATCTGTTAATTCTGTTATTATTTCTGACTTTATTTCATTATAATTCACATGATTTTTTATTCTTTTGTTGATTGCATGTTTTGTTATTTCTTCTAGTTGTTTTAATAATTCTATATTTTCATTAACTAGTACAAAACCACGTGTAGTTATATTTGGATTTCCTAGTAATATGTTTTTGTTGGTGTCTATGTTTGCGATTACTACAACTATTCCATCGCTTGCCATTGTTTTTCTGTCTTTCATAACAGCGTTTCCTACATTTCCAATTCTATTTCCGTCTACGTATACATCTCCAGCTTGTATTTTTTCATCAGATTTTGTTATTTTTCCATTTTTCATTAGTAATACGTCACCATTTTCAAGTACAAATGTGTTTTCTCTTGGTATCCCACATGCAACACCTAAGTCAGTGTGTGCTTTTAACATTCTATGTTCTCCATGGAATGGCATGAAGTATTTTGGATTAATTAGTCTTATCATTAATTTCAATTCTTCTTGATTACCGTGACCACTTGTATGTACATCGTTAAGTGATGTATTTGTATATACTTTAACTCCTTTTAGGTATAATTTATTTATTGTTCTAGATATGCTTATTGCATTACCAGGAATAGCAGATGATGAGAATACTACTAAGTCGTCTTCTTTTAATTTTATTTGTTTATGTGTACCATTTGCGATTCTTGATAGAGCAGCAAGTGGTTCTCCTTGTGTTCCTGTACATAATAGACATACTTTTTCTGGTGGAAGACTATTTGATTCTTCTGGTGTTATAAAGATTTCTTTATGTTTTATATATCCATCTTGTATTGATATTTCAATGTTGTTTTCCATACTTCTTCCGAATATAGCGATTTTTCTATCGTTTTTTTTGCATGTGTCTACTATGTGTTTTAGTCTATATATGTTTGATGCGAATGTAGCAATTATTATTCTTCCATGATGACTTTTAAATATTTCTCCTAATGTTTCATCTACTTTTGATTCACTTGTCGAAAAGCCTGAATTTAATGCATTTGTACTATCACTTAGAAGTAATGTTACTCCTTCTGATCCAATTTTAGCCATTTTATGAAGGTTGGCCATTGGTCCGATAGGTGTTAGGTCAAATTTGAAGTCTCCTGTTGTTACTACTGTACCATTTGGTGTTTTTATGCATATTCCGTGTGAATCTGGAATTGAGTGAGTTGTCATAAAGAAACTTACTTCTATATATTTGAATTTTACTATTGTATCTTCATTATATGTTATTAAGTTATCATATCTTATATTTCTATCTTCTAATTTTCTTTTTATTAACCCGACTGCTTGATTTGGAGCATATATTTTTGGAATTTCAATATTTTGTAATAAAAATGGAATTCCTCCTATGTGGTCTTCATGACCATGTGTTATAAATAAAGCTTTTATTTTACTTTCATTTTTCTTTAAGAATGTAAAGTCTGGAATGACATAGTCTACTCCAGGTAGTTCTCCTTGTGGAAATGTTATACCGACATCCGTAATTATTATTTCATTATTATGCATTACACAATACATATTTTTGCCGACTTCTCCAAGTCCGCCTAGTGCGAAGATTTTTGTTGCTTCGCTTTCAAATAATTTCATTATAAACTCCTTTCTTTTTTGTTTAAGACTTTATAATTATACATTTTTTTTATTATTTTGTCTAGTTTTAAAATACATGTTGAAAAAAAATAGGGAAAATGATATGCATGATAGGAGAATAGTTTAATTTAATTATCAGTTCTTTTTTTGTCAATTATTTTTAATTTTATGTATGCTTTTTTTGTAAACGAAATGTAAAAATAGGTATTTATTTTAATTGAATTATTTGTTATAATAGTATATAGGGTAAAAGAATAAAGAGGGAAGGAGTTGGCTTATGGATATTAATTTAGATACTATAAAGAGAATTATATCTAGTGATGAATTATGTGATAAAGTTAACTCTTTCAATTATAGAAGTTCTTATATTACGAAGATAGAGGATTATGTTTTTTCTTTATGTGATAGTGTTGGAAGTTCTAATGCGAATATTGAGTTTATTAATAGATATTTAACAAAGTTTGTTATAAATAGTGGTAGTAAAGAGGATATATTTTTTAATAGGGTTTTGTTAAGGTTATATGGTTATGATATTAAGGATACTACTTTTATTAATATTTTAAATAGTTTTAATTTTGAAGAGGTTAAGGAATTACTTATTCAAAGATATAATCAATTTATTATTAGTAATACTTTTGTTAATATTGATGACTTGAAGAAAATGCTTACTTTTTATTGTTATGTTTGTCCTAATTATGTAATGCCTGTAGAGTATATTAATTATTTTACTTATTATTTAATTTCTAAGAGTGTTGTTTTAGATTATGATTTGATTTGTTATTATTATAAGATTTTTGCTATTTATTTTTCAAATAGTAAGGGTATTGAAGTCTCTTTTGAAATTTCTAATTCATTGGTTGATGATCCTTATTATGATAATAAGAATAAGAAAATAATTATTTATAAGCAAAGTATTAAAAATAGGGTAGATTATAATATTTTGGCTGATATTTTTTTCAAAATTAAGTATTTATATTTGATTAAATGTATTAATGATTCTAGTAATAGGTGCTACAGTTATGATCAATTATGTCTTGTTAAGGAAATTTGTTTACTTACTATTATGGGTGATGATTTCTTTGATAATAATTATGGTGATATAAGTTTTTCTAGTGTGTTAAAGAAACAGTCTATGCATACTGTTCGTGACTATTTTTCTAGTATTGGGTTAAATATTCCTATTAATAATGACTACGAGGTTTTATCTGTTTTAAATGATATTGATGATTCTGTTGATAAAGCTATAAGTATTGATGTATTATTTGATTTAACTTTAAAGAATGAAAATCCTAATTTACTTAGAGGTTTGATGAGAAATTATCCAATATTAGGATGTGAATATAGAAATGATAAGCGCAAGTCTTTACTTACTTTATTATTGGATATTTATGTTAATAGAAAGTTGCTTACAAATTTAAATAGGGATTTGGAATGGTATAATACAAAGCTTGGCAATGGTGAAGATGATGTTGTTATACCTAAGATTAAACGACTTAATAATAAGATTTCTGTTTGTTCTAGTTATATTAATGTGATGAGTTTTAGTATTAATAATGGAAATATGACTAGTGATGATTTAGTTAGAAGTATTAGTGATTTGATTACTTATGATACTAATGATTTGATGATTCAAAATGATATTTGTTCTATCTTATGTAATATTGTTCCTAAAAAAATTAAGAATTTATGTGTTGATAGGAATACTAATTATAAAGAGAGTTTAAAGAAAAAAATAATTAAGTGTTATTTGGATTCTATGGTACTAGTTAAATCTAATTTTGATTCTATTTATTTTATGAGGGTTTATTCTAGTTTAGAGTTATGTATTAAAGCAATTGATTAATTATTTGTTTTATATTATAATAGTTTTTTGGTGATTTTATGGGGTTTAAAATAGGTAATATTGATATTTCAAATCCGGTTGGATTAGCTCCAATGGCAGGTATTTCTAATCCATCTTATATCAAACTTGTTTCTGAGATGGGATTGGGGTTTGCGGTTACTGAGTTAATAAGTGCTGAAGCAATAAGCAGAGGTAATAAGAAGACTATAGAAATGCTTAATGGAATTAGTGATTTAAGTATTCCTGTTGGCGTTCAAATTTTTGGTGGTAATCCTGTTAGTATGGGAAATGCTGCTAAGTTTATTTGTGAAAATTATAATATTTCTTTTATTGATATTAACATGGGTTGTCCTGTACCTAAGGTTGCGGTTAGAAGTCAAGCTGGTAGTTCTCTTCTTAAAAATCCAGAACTTGCATATGATATTGTTAAGAGTGTAGTTGATAGTGTTAATGTCCCTGTTACTGTTAAGATTAGAAGTGGATGGGATAGTGATAGTATTAATGCAGTTGATATAGCTAATGTTATTGAGAGTGCTGGTGCTAGTATGATTACTGTTCATCCTAGAACTAGGAAACAAGGTTATAGTGGTAGTGCTGATTGGAGCATTATTAAGGCTGTTAAGGAAAGTGTTAATATTCCTGTTATAGGTAATGGTGATATTTTATCTTGTTATGACGCTAAGAGGATGATTACTGAAACTGGATGTGATGCGGTTATGATAGGTCGTGCTGCGATTGGTAATCCATGGATAATTCGTGATACTGTTAATTATTTAATAGATGGCGCTATACCTAATGAGGTTAGTTTACGTGAAAAAGTTGATATGATTAAGAAACATATTTCGTATCTACTTTTATATAAATGTGAAAAGGTCACTGTTTTAGAGATGCGTATGCACATTAGTAAATATTTAAAAGGTGTTGCTGGTTCAAGCAATGTTAATGTTTTAATAAATAAGGCAAATAGTGTTAGTGAGATATATAATATTTTAGATAATTTTATGGAGGACAATTATGTTTAAAAAGAGATTTACAGCTTATATTATTGATTTTATTATTTTGTTTTTTATCTCATGTATTATTAATTTAATTATTCCAACTAGTCAAAATTTTGTAAATTTAAATAATGAATTAATTAGTGTTAATGATAGTTTTTTATCAGGAAATATTGATTTTGATACTTTTTTTAATCAGTATTCTACTATTAGTTATGGTATTGATAAGGAAATGTTTTTATATAGTTTGATTGATGTTGTTGTGTGTATTTTATATTTTGTTTTATATCCACTTTATAATAATGGTCAAAGTATAGGTAAGAAGTTGGTTGGTATTAGAATTGTTTCTAACGATGAAACAGATGTTTCTAGTAATTGTTTATTAGTTAGATATCTTTTGATGCATTCGATAGGCACTTCTATTATTACTATGTGTTTAATATTTATATTAAGTGATTTTAATTATGTTGTGGCTGTGTCAATATTGTCGTTTTTACAATTTTTAGTTGTAATTATTAGTGTTTTTATGGTAATATATAGGAATGATTTTAGAAGTTTACCTGATTTAGTGGCAGGTACTAAGGTAATTGAGGTGAAAAAATGAGAGAATTAAGTGAACAAGAGGTTATAAGAAGAGATAAAATTGAAGAGATTAGAAAAGTTTGTAATCCATATCCAGAAAAGTATGATGTCAATTATAAACTTAGTGAGGTTTCTTCTTTAGAAGATGGAACAAATGATGTTAGAATTGCTGGTAGAATTGTATTCATGAGAAAAATGGGTAAGTTAAGTTTCTTAAGATTAAGAGATTTAGAAGGTTCTATTCAGGTTTCTATTAAGGTTGATTCAGTTGGAGAAGAAAAGTATTCTTTCTTTAAGTCTAATATTGATTTAGGAGATTTTATTGGTGTTAATGGTGAAGTGTTTACTACTCAAACTGGTGAGAAGACTGTAAGAGCTGATAGTTTTGAGTTCTTAGGTAAGGCTTTAAGACCATTACCTGAAAAATTTCATGGTTTAACTGATATTGAAATGAAGTATCGTCAAAGATATGTTGATTTAATTACTAATGAAGATTCTCGTAAGATATTTTTAGGAAGAAGTAAGTATTATTTATTTTTAAGAAATTATTTAGCTGATAATGGATTTTTAGAGGTTGAAACTCCTATTATTCAAACTAGTGTTAGTGGTGCTTCTGCTAAACCATTCTTTACTCATTATAATGCACTTGATTTAGATTGTAATTTAAGAATTGCTCCAGAATGTTATTTGAAGGAATGTATTGTTGGTGGATTTGATAAGGTTTTTGAAGTAGCTAAATGTTTCAGAAATGAGGGTATGGATCCACAACATAATCCAGAGTTTACTCAAGTTGAATGGTATTGTGCATATTGGAATTTTGAAGATAATATTAAGTTTTTTGAGAAGTTTTTAAGAGATTCTATTAAGTTTTTGACTGGTAGCGAAGTTATTAATAGTGGTGGAAATGAATTAGATTTTTCTAAACCTTTTGAAAGAGTGAATTATGTTGAAGAATTAACTCGTATTTTAGGATTTGATTTCTTAAAAGAAACTGATGTTGATGCTTATAAGGCTAAAGTAGTTGAAAAAGGATTTTTCTCTTTAAAAGATATGGAAGAGTATAAGAGTTTAGCTCAATTAACTGATTTCTTGTATAAAAAGTTATTAAGAGCTAATATTGTTGGACCTGTTGTTATGTATAATTATCCAGCACTTTTAAAACCATTAGCTAGAAGAAATGATAATGATTCTAATATGGTTGATTGTTTCCAAGTTGTTATTAACGGTGCGGAAATATGTAATGCATATTCAGAGTTAGTTAATCCTTTTGAGCAAAGAGCTTCTTTTGAAGATCAATTGAAAGCTAAGGCTCAAGGTGATGATGAGACTATGGATATGGATGAGGATTATCTATTATCTATGGAACAAGGTATGCCTCCAATTTCAGGACTTGGTGTTGGAATTGATAGATTAATTATGCTTGCATATGATGCTCCTTCATTAAGGGATGTTATATTATTCCCAACTATGAAGCCAAATGATAAATAAGCTTTAATGCTTATTTTTTTCTTTATTTTGTTGATAAAGTTTTATAAATAAGTTATAATTATTTGTGTAGAAATGAGGTTATGTTATGAAAGTATTATCGATTAATGCTGGTAGTTCTTCTATGAAGTTTACTGCTTATGAAATGCCAGAAGAGAATGTTTTAATTTCTGGATATATTGAAAGAATAGGTATTGGAGATAGTTTTTATACATTAAAAGTAAATGGAGATAAGGTTGAGAAACATGTTGATGTTCCTGACCATAAGAGTGCTTTTGAAATTGTTGTTGAAGAGTTAAAAGCTTATAATATTGTTGAGTCTTTGGATGAAATTAAGGCTATGGGTCATCGTATTGTTCAAGGTGGTAGTTATTTTGATAAGTCTGTTGTTGTTGATGATGATGTAATGGCTAAGATTGAGGAACTTGCGCCTCTTGCTCCTTTACATAATCCAGCTGCTTTAGTTGGTATTCGTGCTGCATTAGAGGTTTTCCCTGATGCTTTACAAGTAGTTGTTTTTGATACTGCATTCCATCAAACTATGGAAGAAAGTAAGTATTTATATGCTCTTCCTTATGAGTGGTGTAGTAAGTATAATGTTCGTAGATTTGGTGCTCATGGTACTAGTCATAAGTATGTTAGTTTACGTGCTAATGAAATTTTGGGTAAGAATGATACTCGTTTAATTACATGTCATATTGGTAGTGGTGCTAGTATTAGTGCTGTAGTTAATGGTAAGTGTGTTAATACTTCTATGGGTTTAACTCCTAATGCAGGACTTGTTATGGGTACTCGTTGTGGTGACATTGATGCTACTATTTTACCTTATATGATTAGAAAAGGTTTTAGTGTTGATGAGTTAGATACTATTATGAATAAACAAAGTGGTTTATTAGGTATAAGTGGTAAGTATAGTGATGCTCGTGATATTGTTTCTGGTTGGGAAAATGGTGACGAGCGTTGTATTCTTGCTCGTGATATGTTTGTTGATAGAGTAGTTGATTATATTGCTAAGTATTATTTTGAAATGGGCGGATGTGATATGATCGTATTTACTGCTGGTATGGGTGAGAAGTCTAGACCATTTAGAGCTGAAATTATGAAGCGTTTAGATGTTATTGGTATTCATTTAGATGAAAAGGCTAATGAGTTATGCTTTGGTACTGAAGCTATGATTTCTACAGCTGATTCTAAAATTCCTTGTTATGTAATTCCTACTGATGAGGAAGTTATGATTGCTAGAGACGCTTATAATTTGTTATAGAAAGTGTGTATTTATGTGTAAAAGAATGTGTAAGAGGATTTATAAGTTAATTAAAAAGTATGATAGTATTGTGATTGCTCGTCATGTAGGACCTGATCCTGATGCTTTGGGTAGTCAGTTGGCTTTGAAGGATTCTATTTTAGCTACTTTTCCTAATAAGAAAGTTTACGCAGTTGGTAATCCTGCATCCCGTTTTAGATATATGGGTGGATTAGATGGTATTGATTCTGATATTATGTCTAAGTCTTTATTAATTGTGACTGATACTCCTAATAAAAAAAGAGTTGATGGTTATATGGATGGGGCATTATGTTCTATTAAGATTGATCATCATCCATTTGTTGAGAAATTTTGTGATGTTGAATGGATTGATGATACTTCTTGTAGTGCTTCTCAAATGGTTATGGAACTTATTTTTAATACAGGATTAAAGTTGACAGAGTCTGTAGCTGAAAAGTTATATATAGGTGTTGTTGCCGATACTAATAGATTTTTATTTTCTTACACTTCTAGTAAAACTTTTGAATTAGTTTCAAGATTAATTCGTGAAAGTGGAATTGATTTTACAAAGGTTTATGATAATTTATATTTAAGACCTTTGAAGGAAGTTAAGTTTGAAGGATTTATTGCGAATAATTTAACTGTTACAGAAAATGGTTTTGCTTATTTAAAGGTAACTCAAGATATATTGGATCAATTTGATGTTGATGCAGCTACAGCTGGTAATATGGTTAATAATTTTAATTTTATTGAGGATTTTGTTGCTTGGGGAATGTTTTCTATTGATAAGGGTAATGGAGATACTATAAGAGGTTCATTACGTAGTCGAGGCCCTGTTATTAATGAGGTTGCTGCAGAGTTTGGTGGTGGCGGTCATAAGATGGCTAGTGGAGTAAGACTTAAAAATTTTGATGAGGTTGATCTTATTATTGAGGCTTTAGATAAGGCTTGTTTAGAATATAAAACTAAATAACTGGGTTTTCTATGTCAGATATATCATTTCCAGATGGTTCTATTGATACGACGTAGAAAACTATTAATGCAGCTATTGATGATAATATAGATGCTAAAATTTGAAGGTAGTAGACTAATAGGTCTTCGCCTTCTTTTTTTGATATTTTATATAATTTATAATTGATTATTAAAAATATGATTGCTGTTATTAGTATTGTTAATCTATTTATATATGAGATGTTATGTGTTTGTTTCTTATTAAATATTGTTTTTTTATTTTTTATATCTAATTTTTGATTATATGTTAATAGTATTGAAAGTATTATTGTTATTATTACTATTAGTGATGTTATAAGTTGTATGTTTAAAATTTTTATTTCTTCTTGTCTATTTTTTATAGTGATCACCTATAATAAATTTTATTCGAATTTATTTATTTTATTAAAGTGTGGTTTTTCAAGATAATTGTGATTTAATAATATACATTTTTTTTTAAAATTAAAAAAAGTTTGATTTTTGATTTTGAAGAAAATGTATTTTTTACGTAAAAATGTAATTTTGTTAAAAATGAATTTTCCTTTTAAAATAAAGGCTTTTTTAAATAATTAACTATTTGGATATTTTTTGAAAAAATTAAAAATGTAAATTAACATAAAATTTTTATTTTTAGTTTTTGTTGTATTATAAGGGTTAAAAGATTATGACGAACAATTGTACGAAAAAATGTTTTAAAATGTATTGACTTGGGTTCTTTTTTGATATAAAATGAGTGTGAAAATGATGGTAGGAGGAAAACAAAATGACTGATACAGAAGAAATATTAGAGAACCTTAAGGTTGTTAAACGTAATGGCAGAAAGTTAGTTGATTTTGATGGAACTAAGATTGCGATTGCGATTAAAAAAGGTTTTGACAGTGTGTCAACTGAGGAAGAGGTTAAGTATACTGAGAAGGATATTCAAAAGGTTTATCACGCTGTTATTAAGAGAATAGAAAAGTTAGCTCGTGATAATGATAAAATTAAGATTGAAGAAATTCAAGATTTGATAGAAGATGAAATGAAGAATAAGGGTTATGAAGATGTGTGTGCTTCGTTTGCTGATTATCGTGAAAGACGTAATAATTCACGTAAATTATTCTTCGATGAGAAGAAAACTCATAAGTTTTTAAAGTCTATTGAAGGGTTGGGTTTAAAAACTGCTAATGAGGATGATGCTAAAAGAGAAAATGCCAATGTAGATGGTGATACTGCTATGGGTACAATGTTACAATATGGTAGTACTATTTCTAAGGAATTTGCTAAGGCATATTTAATGAAAACTAAGTTTAGTGAGGCTCATGATGATGGGGATATACATATTCATGATATGGATTTCCTTGCTATGGGTACTACAACTTGTATGCAAATTGAACTTGATAGATTGTTTAAGAATGGTTTTTCTACAGGTCATGGATATTTAAGACGTCCAAATGATATTATGTCTTATTCAGCACTTGCTGCTATTGCTATTCAATCTAATCAAAATGATCAACATGGTGGACAAAGTATTCCTGCATTTGATTATTATATGGCTCCTGGTGTTTTAAAGACTTTTAAAAAACAATTAAAACAACAAATTTATGATTTGTTAGATTATACTGATTTAACTAGTTTTGTTAATATGGATCGTGTTTCTAATATTATTGATAAGTTAAATAGTATTGAATTTGATATTAATATTTTTGAAAACTTTTATAAGGATTCTGAATCTGTTTTAAGATTATTTAAGAAAAGCTATGAGAAGGCTTTAGAAAAAACTAATCGTATCACTTATCAAGCTATGGAAGCATTTGTTCATAATTTGAATACTATGCATTCTAGAGCTGGAGCGCAAGTACCTTTTTCAAGTATAAATTTTGGTACTGATACAAGTGCTGAAGGACGTATGGTTACTGAAAACTTCTTACTTGCTATTAATGAAGGTTTAGGACATGGTGAAACTCCAATATTCCCAGTTTCAATATTTAAGGTAAAAGAGGGAGTTAATTATAATAAAGAAGATAAGAATTATGATTTATTTAAATTAGCTTGTAAGGTTAGTGCTAAAAGATTGTTCCCTAATTTCTCATTTATTGATGCTCCTTTCAATTTAAGTTTTTATAAAGAGGGAGATTATAAAACTGAAGTTGGTTATATGGGATGTCGTACTCGTGTTATGAGTGATGTTACTGATAAGAATAATGAAACTACAGGTGGACGTGGTAATTTAAGTTTTACTTCTATCAATTTACCTAGAATTGCTATTAAACATGGTATTTGTTTAGGTGATAGAGATAAAGCTGATATGGATGGTTTTTATCAAGAATTATCTGAAAAAATGGAACTTGTTCGTGATCAATTATTGGAAAGATTTGAGGTTCAATGTAGTAAGAGATGTTACAATTTCCCATTTTTACTTGAGCAAGGTGTTTGGACTGATGGTGATAAGTTAAAACCTACTGATCGTTTAAGAAAGGTTTTAAAACATGGTAGTTTAACTATTGGATTTATCGGTCTTGCTGAGACTTTAAAGGCTTTAATTGGTGAACATCATGGTGAATCTAAGAAAGCTCAAAAATTGGGATTAGAAATTATTGGATTTATGAGAAATAAAACTGATGAATTTGCAAAAGAGTATAATTTGAATTTTACTTTAATTGCTACTCCTGCTGAAGGTTTATCTGGAAGATTTGTTAATATTGATAGAGCTATATATGGTAAGATTAAAGGAGTTACTGATAGAGCTTATTATACAAATTCATTCCATGTACCAGTTTATTATCATATTAGTATTGCTGATAAGATTAAGTTAGAGGCTCCATATCATGCACTTACTAATGGAGGTCATATTACTTATATTGAATTAGATGGTAATACAGTTATGAATACTGATGCATTTGAGAGTGTTATTCGTCTTATGAAAGAAAGCGGAATTGGATATGGTGCAATAAATCACCCAGTTGACAGAGATCCTGTATGTGGATATGTTGGTGTTATAGGTGATGTTTGTCCAGGATGTGGAAGAAAAGAGTTTGATAGTGTTCCACTTGAAACTATAAATAATTTAAATTGTGATTGTTAAGAAGGGAGAATAAATTATGGAAAAAGTTGTTGGAGAAGGTGTAGGATTCGAAAGAATTAGAAGAGTTACTGGTTATTTAGCTGGGGATGTTAAAAGATTTAATAATGGTAAAAGAGCAGAAGAAAAAGATCGTGTAAAACATACTGGTATTAAAGAAATTGTTAAGTCTAATTGCCCATGCGAAGAAGAAAAGTAATATGGAAATAAGATTAGCTGCTGATTTGCAAAAGGATAGTATTGTAGATGGACCTGGTATCAGAACAGTTATTTGGACTCAAGGTTGTCCTCATAATTGTTTTGGATGCCATAATCCTTCTACTCATGATTTTAATGGTGGTGCTTTAGTAGATATTGATTATATTAAGTCAGAAATTGATGATTTAGTTTATCAAGATGGGATTACTTTTTCTGGAGGTGATCCAATGTGTCAGAGCGCTGCTTGTTATGAAATTGCAAAATATGCGAGAGATTTAGGCTTAAATATTTGGTGTTATACTGGTTATACTTTTGAACAATTAATTGAATTAGGTAAGAAGAAACAGAGTATTATGGATTTTTTATCAGTGATTGATGTTTTAGTTGATGGTAAGTTCATGATGGAATTTAAAAGTTTAGATTGTAAATACCGTGGATCTACTAATCAAAGACTTATCGATGTTCGTAAGAGTTTATTGAATGGTGAAGTTTCCTTATTGGAAGAAAATACTAGTGTAATACATTTTAAGAAGAGTAGTCATTTATATGTATAGACATCTTAGTGATGTCTTTTTTGTTGTTAATTTCTTTTTAGTGTGGTATTATTGTAATAGGTAAGGTAGGTAATATTTATGAAAAAAAAAGGATTTACATTGATTGAATTATTAGCTGTAATTGTTATTTTAGGATTGTTAAGTATTATTGCTATTCCTAAGGTAACAAGCATTATTAAAAGTTCTAAGAAGAGCAGTTATGATATTTCTATTAATAATTTAATAAGAGCTTTAAATAGTATAGCAGTTGATAAGAAAGCTACTTTAACTCCTTTTGATGGATGTCGTATTGATTTTGATAATGGTAGTAATACTTGTACTGATTTAGAGTATTCAGGGGAGTTTCCAGATAGTGGAAGTATTAGTGTTGATTCGGATGGTATTGTTAATGGTAGTATTAAATATGGCAATTACGAATTTAATATATTAGATAATAAGATATTATAAAGTATTGATTTATATTTTTAAATAATGTAGAATTATTATGTGATTTTTATGGATGGAATTATTGTTGTAAATAAGGAAAAAGGTTTTACCAGTCGTGATATGGTTAATAAGGTTGGTAAAATTTTAGGTACTAAGAAAATAGGTCATACAGGTACTCTTGATCCTATGGCTACTGGTGTACTCGTTATGTGTTTAGGAAAGTGTACTAGTTTGGTTGATATGATTACTAGTGATTATAAGGAGTATATTGCTGGTGTTAGACTTGGAATACTTACTGATACTTTAGATACTACTGGTAATGTTATTGATAAATGTGATGTAAGTTATAGTCATGATGATATTGTTTCAGCTTTAAATAGTATGGTTGGTGAATATTATCAAGAGGTTCCTAAGTATTCTGCTGTTAAGATTAATGGTAAGAAGTTATATGAGTATGCTAGAGAAGGAATTGAAATTGAATTACCTCGAAGACTTGTTAATATTAAGAGTATTGAACTTGTTAGTGATATTAGTTATAGTGATGGGTTTATTGATTTTAGTATTAAGTGTTTAGTTAGTAAGGGTACTTATATTAGAAGTTTGATAAGGGACATTGCTGATAAATTAGGTTGTTATGGTGTTATGAGTTCTTTAGTTAGGACTCGTCAAGGTGATTTTTCTATTGATAATGCTTATAGTATTAGTGATATAGAAAATGGTAATTATAAACTAATTGATTTAGGAACATATTTTAAAGATATGTATAAAGTTAAAGTAGATGATGATTTAAAAGGTAAGATTTTAAATGGTTGTTTATTAAAGAATGATTATGGGGTTAGTTGTGTTTTATTTGTTGATAGTAATGATTTGATATTAGCTTTATATAAGGTGTATGATAAGGATAATAGTTTTATTAAACCTTATAAGATGTTTGGAGGTATAAAATGATTTTAGTTGTTATGGCTGCTGGATTAGGTAGCAGATTTGGTGGTATTAAGCAGATGACAGGTGTTGGTCCTAATGATGAGTTTATAATTGATTATTCTGTTTATGATGCGATTCAAGCTGGATTTAAGAAGGTTGTTTTTATAATTCGTGAGGATATTTATTCTGATTTTAGAAGTACTATTGGTAAACGTATTGAGAATAAGATTGATGTAGAGTATGTTTTTCAAGATATTAATAATATTCCTGCTGGTTTTAGTGTTCCTAGTGATCGCGTTAAACCATGGGGAACTGGGCATGCGGTTTTAAGTTGTCGTGATGTTATTGATGATAATTTTATTGTTATTAATGCGGATGATTTTTATGGTAGGGAATCTTTTATTAAGATTGCTGATTATTTAAAGAATGTTGATAGATTTTCTAAAAATTATTGTATGGTTTCTTATAAGCTTATTAATACTATGAGTGATTATGGTAGTGTTTCTCGTGGTATTTGTAATGTAGTTGATGGAAAACTTATTGACATTAATGAAAGAACTAATATTATTAATAAGGATGGTAATTTAGTTTATATTGAAGACGGTGAACATTTAATTGATAGAGATGCTTTGGTTTCTGTTAATTTATGGGGATTTACTCCTTGTATGTTTGAGGATGCTTCTAGGTATTTTATAGAGTTTTTTAATGAAAATACTGATTTAAGTAAAAAAGAGTTTTATTTACCTACTATTGTTAAGAAGTCTATTGATGAAGGTAAGGCAAGTGTTACTGTTTTAGAAACAGGGGCTAAATTCTCTGGAATGACTTATAAGGAAGATAGGGAAGCATTATCTAATTATATTTGTGATTTAGTCAAAGATGGTGTTTATCCTTCTAATTTATGGAATTAAAAAAAGTTCATATCAATTTTGATATGAGCTTATTATTTTATCTGAATACTTTAATGAATTTTCTATTGCTTCATCATAGTTGAATTCATTATATGAATTTGCGTTTAATGTATCTGATACTATTTTTATGGAGTGTATATTTTTATGTGGAAAAAGTGTTATTGTATTTAGTTCCATATCAAATACACATGTTTCTTTTATATTTGTTTGTTGAACAAATCCATCTGATGTATAACAGTCTATTTCTTTTAATTCATTTATTGTATTTAGTTTATATGGAGAGTTTGTTGTATGATATAGTTTATCACCAAATGGTGTTAGGTCAAAGTGGTACCCCAAGCTGTTTTTAACTTCTATAATACTCCCTATGTTTAGGTTATTTGATCCTACTAGTCCTATATTTATTATTATTGATTCTTCCATATTATATATTTTTGATATTTCTAGTAGTTTTTTTGTTACATTATTTCTTCCTACGTCTGTTATTACTAATGAAATGTTATTTTTTTTATAGAAGTATTCTGTTTGTTTTTGTAGGTTATAATGTTCTATTATTTTATTTGCTTCTTTTTTCATTGCTATTACGAAAAGTATATTCATAAAATCACCGAGTTAATTATATCATTTTTTTATTTTTTTTCATAGAAATTATTTATTATTCTTTTTTTATATGGTATACTTTTTTTAGTGTAGGTGAGGTGTTTTATGTTTTGTAGAGTTAATTTAGAAGAAAAGACTGATATTATGAAATATATTTATTCAATTAGTAATGATATTATGATTAATAATCTTATAGAGGATTTAATTAATCGTGATGGAGTTACTAATTTTTTTTATAATGATGATGATAGTTACAATTTTTCGTTAGTTAATTATAAGGATGAAAAACTATTTATATTTTTTAGAAGTGGTATGATTTTTGTTTCTAATAATTTTGATGGAATTCGTCAGCAAGTATTATATCAAAATGATTCAGATGGTATTTACTTAAGTATAAAAAATATTTCTAAGATTGATAGTAAGGATGATTCTATTGATAGAAAAGTTTTTGTGGAAAAGCGATATGATTTAGATTATAATTTGGTTTTTGAAAGTAAAAGTATTGAAACTATTTATGAGAATAAATATGGTGAAACAGATTATAATTCTGATGAAAACAGTTATTCTTATATGGCTAAATATTTTATTGATGGTCAAGAGATTAGGGTTAATTCTGTTTCTTATGATTCTAATCCTATGAAAAATGATATAAAGTATTCTATTTATAAAAATTGTAATAAAGTTTTTATTAATGAAGATGAGTTTAATAGTTTAGTATCTAGTTTTAATAAGAGTTTTCAAAAGATAAATAAGTTATAGATTTATCTTTTTTTTGGATTTTTTATAAAAATATGCACAAAAATAGAATTTTATGTTATAATTGTCTAAATGACTTTGAAGTGGAGAAGTAGTGTTTAAAACAGTTTATAGAGAGCTAGTGATGGTGGGATACTAGTAATATGTTAAGCATGAATAACACCATGGAGTTACTTATCGAAGTTTAGTAGAATAGGTCGGAATGATTCCGTTATCATCTTTGAGTGACTTAGTGTAACTAGGGTGGTACCGCGGATTCTAACAGTAGTTCGTCCCTTTTTTAGGGATGTGATTACTGTTTTTTTGTTAAGGAGGCAATATGGGAAAGTTTACTAAAGAAATGGTTAATGATTATGCAGAAAAATTATTAATTGGTTTAACTGATGAAGAAAATCTTATGGTTTTATCTGAGTTTGATAAGATTGATAGTGATATTAATATTATTAATGAAATAAATGGTATTTCTAATGTAGAACCAATGAGTTGGTGTTTAGATGATTTTAGTTGTGAGTTAAGAGAAGATGTAGCAGATGAGTCAATATCAATTGATGAAGTTGTAGGTAATTGTGATGATTATCGTGTCTGTGAGATAAAGATACCAAAGGTGGTGGGTAATAATGAAGAATAGTTTAAAGTCTATTGAAGAATTACATAGTGATTTAGTAAGTGGTAATGTTAGTTCTTCTGATTTGGTTAATGAGAGTTTAGAAAGAAGTCATAAGTTACAAGATGAGTGCAACGCTTTTGTTACTATTATGGATGACGCTAAGGGTGTTAGTGTTAATGATAATTTATTATCTGGTATTCCATATGGTATTAAGGATAATTATAGTACTAAGGGAATTCTTTCCACTGGTAGTAGTAATACATTAAAGGATTATGTTCCATTTTTTAACGCTACTGCTGTTAGTAATTTGGAAAAGTTAGGAGCAGTTCCAGTTAATAAGACTGTTCTTGATGAGTTTGGTATGGGTGGTACTGGTACTACAGGTCATACTGGTGTTGTAAGAAATCCTTGGGATAAGACACGTATGTGTGCTGGATCTAGTGCGGGTAGTGCTTGTGCAGTAGCAGCTGGAGTATATCCTTATGCTTTAGGATCTGATACTGGAGACTCTATTCGTAAGCCTGCTGCTTATTGTGGTATTGTAGGTTATAAGCCTACATACGGAATGATTTCTCGTTATGGTTTGTTTCCTTTTGCTTCTAGTTTAGATACTTGTGGAGTTTTGACTCGAAGTGTTCGTGACGCAGCAATTGTAGTTGATGGTATGAAGGGAATTGATTCTAATGATATGACTAGCTGGGATTCTAGTCGTGTTCATTTATTTGATTCTATTGATGGTAATGTTAAGGGTAAAAAGTTATGTTATGTAAAAGAGTTATGTGATATTAATAATTATCCTGATGCGACAGATGAGTTAAGAAAACATTTAAGTAATTTTTTTGATACTTTAGATAAGTGTAAAAGTCTTGGTATAGAAGTAGAAGAGGTTAGTATTGATCAAAAGTTATTAAACGCTGTTGGTTCTGTTTATGTTGTTATTAGTTGTGCTGAGGCTACTAGCAATATGTCTAATTTAACTGGTATTAGTTTTGGTCCTCGTAGTGAAGGTAATAATTATCATGATATGATGAAGAATTATAGAACCCGTGGTTTTTGTTCTTTGATTAAGAGAAGGTTTGTTATTGGTTCTTATGTTTTGCAAGCTGAAAATAAGGATAGATATTTCTTTAACGCTCAAAGGGCTAGAAGATTAATTGTTGATGAGTGGAAAAAGTTATTTGAAAAATATGATGCGGTTATTTTACCTGTTGGATCAGGTCCTGCAAAACATTTAGATGATTCTAAGAATAGTAAGATTTCTAATATTGAACCATTAGAGGAACATTTACAAATTGGAAATTTTGGTGGTTTTCCTTCTATTACTATTCCAAATGGATTTGTTAATGGATTACCTGTTGGGGTTAATATAACTGGAAATTGTTATGATGATGTTAATGTTTTAAATATTGCTTATGCATTAGAAGGTAGCATGGATTATAAAAATCAAATAGCAAGGGGGTACGATTATGAAGTATAAGGCTTTAATTGGTATTGAGATGCACTGTGAAATTAGTAAAACTAATTCTAAAGTTTTTTCTAGTGCTTCTAATAGTTTTAATGATTGTCCTAATGGTAATGTAAGACCTCTTGATATGGGTTTCCCTGGAACTCTTCCTGTTGTTAATAAAGAGGCTGTTCGTAAGTCTATAATGATGAGTTTAATGTTAGGTTGTAAGGTCCCAGAGTATTTGTATTTTGAAAGAAAAAACTATTATTATCCTGATTTACCTAAAGGATATCAGATTACTCAAGAAACTAAACCTGCTCCTATCGGTTGTTTTGGTAAGTTAAGATATGACTGTAATGGTGAATTTCATGAAGCAATAATCAATAATATCCATCTTGAAGAGGATACTGCTAGTCAACAACATTTTCCTTCATTTTCTACTTTGGATTATAATAGATGTGGTGTTCCACTTTTAGAGTTGGTTACTGAACCTTGTTTTCATAGTAGTGATGAAGCTTTAGCTTTCTTGGAGACTATCAGAAGTATTTATAGATATGCGGATATTAGTGAGGCTGATAGTAAGAAGGGTCAAATTAGATGTGACGTTAATGTATCTATTATGGATGCTGATTTAGAGGAAATTCCTGAAAATTATGGTACTAAGGTAGAAGTTAAGGGTGTTAATTCATTTGGTGCTGCTAAGGCTGTTATTGATTATGAGATTGATAGACAGATTAAGTTAAAAGAGTCTGGAGAGTATGATAGTATGCCTCAACAAACTAGACGTTGGGATGAGGATACTATGACTACTATATATATGCGTGATAAGGTTAACGCAATTGATTATAAGTATTTTATTGATCCTAATATTCCTAAGATTAAGTTAAGTGATGATTGGATTAATGAGATTAAGGATTCTATTCCAGTTTTAGCTCATGAGAGAAAAGAAATTTATATGAATAATTATGGATTATCTAATTATGATGCGACTATTTTGGTTAAGGATAAGAATGTTTCTGATTATTATGAGGATACTATTAAGTGTGGAGCAGATCCTAAACTTGCTTCTAATTGGATTAGTAGTGTAATTCTTGGTTATTTAAATAAAGAGTTATTATCTATTGATGATATTTATGTAACTCCTTCAATGTTAAAGGAATTAATTGATATGGTTCAAGATGGTACTATTTCTAGTAAACAGGGTAAGGAAGTTTTATTTAAGTGTTTAGAGGAAAATAAGGATCCTAAAACTGTAGTAGAGGAATCTGGTATGAAACAAATAGGTTCAGCAGACGAAATATTAAAGATTGTTACTGAAGTATTAGATGAAAATAGTGATAATATAGAAAAGTATAAGGCTGGAAGAACTAATGTTGTTGATTATTTAGTTGGTCAAGTTATGAAAAAGACTCGTGGTCAAGCTAATCCTGGTATTACTCGAAGTATGATGATAGAGGAGATAGAAAAGAGGTAAATTATGGATTTAAAGGAATTGTTTTTAAATATAAAGGAATATGTTGGTAAAGAGGTTAGTTTATCTGGTTGGATTAGAAATCATAGAAAACAAAAAGAATTTGGTTTTATAGATTTTTCTGATGGAACAGTTTTTAAACATATTCAAATTGTCTATGATAATAGTTTAAGTAATTTTGATGAAATTCAAAAGTTACATGTTGGATCAGCTATTAGTGTTCAAGGTATTTTAAAAGAGTCAGTTGGTGCTGGTCAAGATTATGAAGTAGTTATGAAGTCTTTTAAGTTAGAAGGAGATTGTCCAGAGGATTATCCAATTCAACCAAAAAGACATTCTATGGAATTTTTAAGAGAACAAGCTTATTTACGTGGTAGAACTAATACTTTTCAAGCAGTTTTTAGAGTAAGAAGTATGGCCGCAAATGCAATTCATTCTTATTTTCAAAGTCATGGATATGTTTATGCTCATACACCTTTAATCACTACTGCTGATTGTGAAGGTGAGAACCAAATGTTTAAGGTTACTACACTTGATTTTAATAATTTACCAATGGTTGATGGTAGTGTTGATATGAGTCAAGATTTATTTAAAAAACAGGCTTATATTACTGGTACAGGTCAGTTGCATGGTGAGGCTATGGCAATGGCTTTTAAGAAGATTTATACTTTTGGACCTACTTTTAGAACTGAGAATTCTAATACTAAGACTCATGCGAATGAGTTCTGGATGATTGAACCTGAGATTGCTTTTTGTGATTTAAATGGTTTAATGGATATTGAAGAGGATATGCTTAAGTATATTGTTAATTATATTCTTAAGAATTGTGGCGATGAAATAGAATTTTTCGATAAATTTGTTTCTAAGGGACTTAAGGATAAGCTAGAAAAATTAGTAAGTTCTGATTTTAAGAGAATTACTCATCATGAGGCTGTCGATATATTAAAAGAGGCTAAAGTTAAATGGGAGTTTGAACCTAGTTATGATGATGATATAGCTAAAGAACATGAGAGATATATTACTGAGTATTTCAATGGCCCTGTATTTATTACTGATTGGCCAAAGGATATTAAGGCTTGGTATATGAAATTAAATAGTGATGAAAGAACAGTTGCGGCTGTTGATTTAGAGGTTCCTGGTATCGGAGAATTAATTGGTGGTTCTCAAAGAGAAGAAGATTATGATAAGTTGGTTTCTAGAATGAACGCTATGGGTGTAGATCAAGATACTGTTTATTGGTATAATAATTTAAGAAGATATGGTGGATGCTATCATTCTGGATTTGGTTTAGGTTTTGAAAGACTTATTATGTATTTAACTGGTATTGAGAATATCAGAGATGTTATTCTATTTCCTAGAACTCCAGGCAATTGTGATTTTTAGAAGAATGTATATTCTTCTTTTTTTGTATATTTTATTGAATTTTTCATATTATATTTAGTGTTAGATTATATAATTTTTAAAAAATTTTAAAAAAACTATTGCATTAACCTTAAAATTATTATATAATCAATTTGTCTTTGATTTAAAGACGGGTTTGCTCAATTAGCTCAGTCGGTAGAGCATGTGACTGTTAATCACAGGGTCGTAGGTTCGAGCCCTACATTGAGCGCCATTTATGTTGGCCCGTTGGTGAAGTGGTTCAACACACATGCCTTTCACGCATGCATTCATGGGTTCAAATCCCGTACGGGTCACCAATATGAAATTAAAATAACTCTTCTGAGTTATTTTTTTTTGCTTTTTAAATATTATTTATTATGAGTAATGATATTGAAGAAAAGTTAAGGCAAATACGGATAGAGGATTTTATATGGGTTATTTATATTGGAATAATTGCTTTAAGCTACTATTCTAATTATTTAGAACGAAGGTATTATGTTAGTGGGGATTTTATTAGTAAGGATAAGTATAGAAATATTATTATATTAATTTTTTCTATTTTATTAATTGTTTATTTTTATTTTTTATATGATTCCTATAAGAGTGTTAAAGATTTGAAGGTTAATGATAGTGAAAAGAAAAAAAGACTTATTTATTTGTCTTTTCTTGCTTCTTTATTAATTTTTATAAGTGGGTCTATATTTTTATATATAGCGTTTTCGGATACTGATTTAAATGTTGAACTTGCGTTTAATTAAAAAAACGATACTTATGTATCGTTAAAATTGTAATATAAATGGGAAGAATATCAATAGGAATAATATAATTAATACTAGTGCTGGTAATAAAACTATTATTACTGCTGTTGGATTTGTTCCACCTTTTAGTCTTACGATTTCTGTTAATTGATTAAATCCTTTATCAGTATTTTCTTGTTTTATTTTTGCAACTCTTTCAACGCATTCATTGAAATAGAATCTTTTGAATGTTACACCTAAGAATATTTGTACTATTAGAGCTATTATTCCATAAAGATATAAATTCATGTGTGTTGCTGAGGCAAAAAAGTATATTAAAAGGTTAAGTATGTATACTAGTATTCCTACTGCATATAGTTTTCTATATATGAAATATATGTGTCCTAGTAAGAATGCACACCATGAGAATGATCCTTTTTTAAAGTTGTAATATAGATTTCCTATATATATTTCTACTAATTGATCAAATTGTTTTTCACGATCTAATTTTTCTTGTGCTTTTTCTTTATCAACAGCGTTAGGATTATATATTCCTTGATTTTTTACTCCAAATGGATTATCAGTATTTGATATTGTATTTTTATTATATCCACATTTGCTACAGATTTGTTCGTTGTCTTTTATTTCATTTCCACATTTTAAACATAACATAATTAATTCTCCTATCTTTTTTATAGTTTATCATATTGATTATTATTTTATCAATATTTATTTTAAAAATATTTTTAACTTTACATATTTTCTTTTTTTTTTAAATGTGATAAAATGTAATAAGTTAAGAATAAGGGAGGATTATTATGGCATTTAGTTTAAAGAAATGGTTAAAAGAAGATGAAGGGGATATATTCGCAACTGACGGAAGTAATGATACTTATTATAATAAATCACCAGAAGAGGCTGCTACTGTTGATAATGGAAAGAGTAAGATGATTTTATTAGAGCCAAGAGCATATTCTGAGTCTCAACAAATTGTTGATCACTTAAAGGCTAGAAATACTGTTGTTGTTAATTTAAAGAGAGTTACTAGCGATCAAGCTAAGCGTATTGTTGACTTTTTAAGTGGTACAATTTATGCGATTGGTGGAGATATTCAAAAAGTAGGTGGAGGTATATTTTTACTTACTCCTAACAATGTAAATATCCAAGGTAGTATATCGGATGAAAAAGATGGAAAAGATATACATGACAATGATGATATAAATATTGAGTGGTAAAAAGTAATTTTTATTAAATATTTATTGAAATATGCGTTTAAGTGTGTTAGAATATACCTTAATTCGAGGTGATGTATGGAAAATTTTAATACACTTCGTAGTGATAATTCAAATGATGTTATGAAGTATTTAGGTGAGGTTATGACTAGACTTTCTCAAATTGAAAGTGATAATAGTCTTAAAGACAGACAACTTTATAATTTCGATTTGGAGGTTAAACGACTACAACAGGAAAATTTAAATTTAAAAAATCAAATTAATTATTATAGGCAAATAGAAGCAACTTTAAATAATTCTATGAATATGATTAAGAGTACTGGTGAGCAAATAAGAAATAATGCTTTAAAGGAACGTGAGGTTATTATTGCGGATGCGAAAAATAACGCTAGTAGAATTTTGAATGATGCTTTGATTCGTGCTGAAAAGGTTAATTTAGAATCTGATAAGTTAAAAAAAGATGTTGTGGTTTATAAAAATAAGGTAAGAAGTTTAATTGAGTGTCAATTAGAAATCATTGATGATATTGATAAAATTGATATTTAAAACATATGATAGAGACGTTATATTATTTGATTTATAGAGAGTTAGTGTTTGGTGGAAACTAATATGAAGGTAATATATGTATCACTCTTGATGTTTTTAATCCAATAGGTTAAAACGGTTACGCGTTATAGTAAATAAGTGCATAGATTCTATGAATTAAGGTGGTACCACGGGTAATCTCGTCCTTAAATTTATAGAATTTTTTTTTGGAGGTGGAATTTGTGTTTATACAAATTATATTATTAATTATTGGTTTTATTGTTTTAATAAAGGGAGCAGATGTTTTTGTTGATGGAGCAAGTAGTATTGCTTTAAATTGCAAGTTATCTAAGATGTTAATTGGTTTAACTATTGTTGCTTTTGGTACAAGTGCTCCTGAATTTGCTGTATCTGTTAAGTCTATTATTTCTAATAATTCAGATATGGTTTTGGGTAATGTTATTGGTAGTAATATTTTAAATATTTTACTTATTGTTGGTATTTGTGCTATTATTAAGCCTATTAAAGTTAAAAGTAATACTGTTAGGAAAGAGTTACCTATTGTAATGTTATTTAGTACTTTACTATTCTTTTTGATTAAGGATGATTTATTTGTTAGTAGTATAAATACTATTAATCGTAATGATGGTTTTGTTATAGTTTTGTTTTTTATGGTATTTGTTTATTATTTAATATCTATTATGAGAAACAAAAAGGATAATGATGCGGATGAAATGGCTAAGTATGGAATGTTTAAATCTATTATTTTTACTATTTTAGGTATTGTTTGTATTGTAATGGGTTCGAATGTTGTTGTTGATAGTGCTTCTAAGATTGCTGGTATGTTGGGTGTAAGTCAAAAGATGATTGCTTTAACTGTTGTTGCTTTCGGTACTTCTTTACCTGAACTTGTTACTAGTATTGTTTCTACTCGAAAGGGTGAACATGAGATTTTAGTTGGTAATATTGTTGGAAGTAATATATTTAATATAGGTGTTGTATTAGGTGTTCCTGTTGCGTTATTTGGAGGTATTCAAGCAGTTGGTTTCAATGTTATCGATTTGATTGCAATGATTGTTAGTGCGATATTATTATTTATTTTTGCTTATAAGGATCATGAGATTCATAGGCATGAGGGAATAATTATGTTAGTATTATTTGTTATTTATTATTCATATGTAATATTTGGTTAGGAGGATATTTATGGAATTTAAAGAGTTAAGTAAAAAGAGTATAAATGAGGTTGAAAGTGAAATATTAAACGATTGGAAAAATGTTAATATTTTAAAGAAGACTATTGATAATAGAGAAGGATGTAAGAATTTTGTTTTTTATGATGG
>CAMVNW010000006.1 GCA_947168965.1 uncultured Caryophanales bacterium | reverse complement strand
TGATTTGTCAAAAAAGACAATAAATCCAAAATGTATGCCATATAATAAAGAAGAACAACAAGAAGAAAAACAACAAGAAATAAAAGAAGAAAAAGAAGAAAAAAAGGAAGAAACAATAAAGGAGGATAATAAAATAGAAACAATTGATGGTGTTACATATGTAGATGGAGTAATGATTGTAAATAAAACATATAGTCTTCCAGAAACATTTAGAGCACCAAATTCAGAAGGCTATGAATTCTGTACAACATGCTTAACACAAGAAACACTTGATGCATTTAATGAAATGCAAGCAGATGCACAAAGTATTGGCTTAAACCTTTATATTTCATCAGGATTTAGATCATATAATTATCAAGCAAATCTTTATAATAACTATGTTGCTCAAGATGGAGTAGAAGCAGCTGATACATATTCCGCACGTCCAGGACACTCAGAACATCAAACAGGACTTGCATTTGATTTAAATACAATAGATGATTCATTCGCATATACAGAAGAAGGTAAATGGGTAAAAGATAATTGTCAAAAATATGGATTAATATTAAGATATCCAGAAGGAAAAGAGAATATGACAGGATATCAATATGAATCATGGCACCTAAGATATGTTGGAAAAGAACTAGCTGAAAAACTATACAACAATGGTAACTGGATAACACTAGAAGAATATTATAATTTAACATCAACTTACGAATAATGTATAAAACAGCGTTAGAAATATTAAAAAAATTAAACGAAAACAACTTCGAAGCATACATAATAGGAGGTTATCCAAGAAATCAATATTTAAACATAGAAAATACTGATATAGACATATGTACAAGTGCTAAATACAAGGATCTAAAAAAGATTTTTAAAGATATAAAAGATAATAAATATGGATCATATAAAATACAATTTAAAAATCAACAATATGAAATAACAACATTTAGAAAAGAAAGTACATATCTAAAAAATAGATTTCCAAAAAAAATAAAATACACAAAAAAACTCAAAAATGATTTAAAAAGAAGAGATTTTGTAATAAATACATTGTGTATTGACGCAAATGGAAATTATGTAGATTTAAAAAATGCAAAATCAGATTTAGATAACAAAATAATAAGATTGATAGGCCCTAAAACAAAAATAAAACAAGACTCATTAAGAATACTTAGAGCTATTAGGTTCGCAACTATATTAAATTTTAAAATTGATAAAAAATTAGAAGACGCAATTAACAAATATAAAATATATTTAGAAAATTTATCAACAGACAGAAAAAAGCAAGAACTAAAAAAAATATTTGAACATAAAAATAGAGAATATGGTGTGGAACTAATAAAAAAATATAATTTAGAACAGTATCTTAAAATAAATTTAAATAAACTAGTATTAACAAAAAATATAAATGGAATATGGGCACAAATATTAATTGATGATTCATATAATTTTACGAAAGAAGAATATAAAGAAATAAACAAAATAATAAAACTGAAAGATAAAAAATTTGATCTTTATGATTTATATAAATATGGACCAAAAATATTAGAAACAGTTAACGAAATAAAACATGAAGACACAAATATAAAAGAGCTTTATAAAAAATTAAAAATAAAAGATAGAGACGAAATAGACATAAACTTCTTTGAAATATGCGAAATAACAAATGCAACAAATAAAGTATTGACAAAAATATATGAAGATATAGAAAAACAAATAATATATGATAAATTACAGAATAAAAAATCAGAAATAAAAAAATATATAATAAAAAACTATAAAGTATCTTAATGATACTTTTTTCATTAATTATTAAAAAATGATTACAATAAATAGAATAATACGGTATAATTAAATCGGTGATATAAATGACAGAAAAAGTTAAAGAAATAATTAAAGAAAGAGATATGACCATTCCTAAAATATTATTTATTAACTATAAAAAAATAGGATTAACAGAAAAAGAATTAATATTTATAATATATTTAATAAATAATACAGATATTTTTAATCCAAAACAAATTAGTATTGATTTAAATATAAATCTAAATGAAGTTATGGACACAATATCAAATTTAAAATCAAAAGGAATACTCAACGTTGAATTAAAAAAAATAGGAAATAGAAGAAATGAATATATAGAACTAGATGGATTATATGAAAAATTAACATTTAACTTATTAAATGAAGAAAAAGAAGAAACACACACAACAATATATGACATCTTTGAAAAAGAATTTGGAAGAACAATATCACCAATGGAATATGAAATAATAGGAGCATGGCTTGAAAATGGCACAAGTGAAGAAACAATTTTACTAGCCCTAAAAGAAGCAACATATAATGGAGTAAGCAATTTAAGATATATAGATAAAATAATAAGCGAATGGGCAAAAAAAGGTATTAAGACACAAGAAGATGTAGAAAAATCTAGAATAAGCTTTAAACAAAAAAAAGAACCAAAACCCAAAAATGATATATTAAATTACGATTGGTTAAATGATTGAAAGAATACAGAATTATCTAGATGAATTAATACCAAATCCTAAATGTGAATTAAACTATAATAAAGATTATGAATTACTTATTGCGACAATGCTTAGTGCTCAAACAACAGATAAAAGAGTAAATGAAGTAACCAAAGTATTATTTGAAAAATATAAGACACTAGAAGAATTGTCAGATGCAAATATAGAAGATGTAATAAAAATAATAAGACCCATAGGAACATTCAATAAAAAGGCAATGAACACAATAGAAATTTCAAAACAATTAAAAGATTTAAGTTATGTACCAAATGATAGAGAATTTTTAGAGTCATTACCAGGAGTAGGGAGAAAAACAACAAATGTAGTATTAAGCAATATATATAATGTTCCATGCATAGCAGTAGATACACATGTGTCAAGAGTATCAATCAGATTGGGTTTAGCAACAAAAAATGATAGCGTAAGAAAAATAGAAGAAAAACTATCAAAAAAATTTCCAAAAGAAAATTTATGTAGATTGCATCATCAGCTAGTTTTATTTGGAAGATATTATTGTAAAGCACAAAATCCAAAATGTGAAACATGTAAAATATCAGATATATGTAAAAGAAAAAAGACAAAATAAATTGTCTTTTTTAGCACTCTTTCTTGACAAGTGCTAAAAACAAGAGTATCATTAAAAATGAGGGTGATAAAATGAAAAAACAATTTAAAGCAGAATCAAAAAAATTATTAGATATGATGATTAATTCAATTTACACAAACAAAGATATATTCCTAAGAGAATTAATATCGAATGCAAGCGATGCGATGGATAAATTATATTTCAAATCGCTAACAGATAAAACAATAAAAATTGATAAAAATCAATTAAAAATCAGAATAGAAACAGATAAGGAAAATAGAACAATAAGAATAATTGACAACGGTTGTGGAATGACAAAAGAAGAACTTGAAAATAATTTAGGTACAATTGCACAAAGTGGTTCATTAACATTTAAAGAAGAAAACAAAGATCAAACAGATGTAAATATAATAGGACAATTTGGAGTAGGCTTTTATTCAGCATTCATGGTAAGCAAAAAAGTAGAAGTAGTATCAAAAAAATATAATGAAGAAAAAGCATATGTATGGAAATCATCAGGAGTAGATGGATACACAATAGATGAAGTAGAAGAAAAAAATACAGGAACAGCAATAACACTATATCTAAAAGAAGATACAGAAGATATAAATTATAGTGATTATTTAGATGAATATAGAATAAGATCAATAATAAAAAAGTACTCAGATTACATAACATATCCAATCATAATGGAAGTTACAAATAGAGTATTAAAAGAAGGATCAGATAGCGAATATGAAGATAAATTAGAAGACGAAACATTAAATAGTCAAATTCCATTATGGAAAAAAAATAAAAATGAAATAACAGAAGAAGAATATAACAATTTTTATCAAGATAAATTCTATGACTATGAAAAACCATTAAAAGTAATACACACTAACGTAGAAGGACAATGTAGCTATAATTCAATACTTTATATCCCATCTCATGCACCATATGACTTCTATACAAAAGAATATGAAAAAGGATTGCAACTATATACAAATGGTGTATTAATAATGGAAAAATGTAGTGATTTATTACCAGACTACTTTAGCTTTGTAAGAGGAATTGTAGATACACAAGATTTACCACTTAATATATCAAGAGAAACACTACAACAAGATAAAAACTTAAAAATAATCGCAAAAAGCATAGAAAATAAAATTAAAAATGAATTAACAAATATGCTAAAAAATAACTTTGAAGATTATAAAAAATTCTTTTCAACATTTGGAACACAAATAAAATTTGGTATATATAACAACTATGGAATGGATAAGGAAAAATTAAAAGATTTAGTATTATTCTATTCATCAAATAAAAAAGAGTTTATAACACTAAATGAGTATGTAGATGAAATGAAAGAAGATCAAAAAAATATTTACTATGCAAGTGGAGAAACAATCGAAAAAATAGATAATTTACCACAAGTAGAACAAGTAAAACAAAAAGAATATGATATTCTATATCTAACAGACTACGTAGACGAATTTACAATACAAGCCTTAATGGAATACAAAGAAAAGAAATTTATGAATGTATCATCAAGTGAATTAGATTTAGAAACAAAAGAAGAAAAAGAAAAAACTGAATCTAAGAATAAAGAATACAATGATATTTTTAAAGTAATGAAAGAAACATTAAAAAATCAAGTATCAGAAATAGAATTTACAAATAGACTAAAGAATCATCCAGTATGTTTAACAACAAAAGGTGAAATTTCAATAGAAATGGAAAAAGTAATTAATGCTATGCCAACAGATGAAAAAGTAAAAGCAAATCTAATACTTGAAATAAATGAAAACCATGAAATAGCAAATAAATTAAAAGACTTATATGAAAATAACAAAGAAGAATTAGAAAAATATACAAAAATACTATATGCACAAGCAAGATTAATAGAAGGATTACAAATAGACAATCCAACTGAAATAAGTAATCTTATATGTGAAATAATGTCAAAATAAAAACTCAGGATTAAATCCTGAGTCTTTATTTTATTTCAACATTTCTTGTTAAAGACTTACTAACATTACCATATGTAATATCATAAGTTATAGTGTATTTACCAGGAGTAGAAAGTTTAGAATTATCAAATGCTTGACCATTAACACTTATGTTAATAGTAGCTTTAGAAGTAACATCTACACCATTTTCTTCCACTTTAACACCTTTATCTTGATAATGACCAGCAGTAGTAGTTATACTAGTCTCACCAATTAAAGAAAACTTAATTTCCTTAACAACACTACTTATATCAACCTTAGCTTCAACACCACCACTAGCTAATGAATTATTAGAAGTAGTAGCCTTAACAACGTATGTAGCGCTACCGCCAACATCATTTGGAATATCCACATCAACAGATGTGCCAGTAACATTACCATCAATCAATGTTAGACCGCCAGCCTTCTTTAGATATACTTGATAAACTAAATCGCCGCCTTTAACAGCACTTATACATGCATCAACATTTCTACATGTAGAAGCATATAGTCCCTTTAAATAATCATAACTTAATGAATTATTAGAAGAAGCAGCATCCCAACTTAAATGAATTTTTTTACCATTAATAGATGCCTTCAAATTAGAAACATCATTTAAAGGAGCAAATCTAGTAGAAACCTGAGTTGGCTCAGTACCTGCTTTAAATAATTCAGTAACTTTCATATTATCAGGAGTATATTGACTTGGTAATAAACCATTACCAGGTGAATCCTTTTCAACAGTAACACTTACGACATCATTAGGTCTACTAAATGATGAAGTACCAGTAAATACTCCTTTAATCAATTGAGAATATAAAGCAGTATTACCATGACCATGATTATAGAAATTAGGATCAATTTCATCATAACCATACCATACAGCAGTAGCATAGTCTCTACAAATACCAGCTACCCATAAATCATTTACAGCATCGTATGGTAAATTATATTGTTCCATTATCTCATCAGAATAGTTAGAAGTACCAGTCTTACTACCAAATGAAACACCATTAACACTGTTATAACCAACTGCCCAACCAGAAGTAGTAACAAGCATATCTGCAACCATATATGCAGTAGCATCGCTCATAACTTTATTAGTAACAGGTTTGTACTCGTAAACCTCATCATTACTACGATAAACAATCTTAGTAAATGTATATGGTTCAGTATAATATCCTCCATTTGCAAAAGCAGCATAAGCAGCAGCAACAGTAAGAGGAGATTCACCATTATAAGCACCAATTGAGTGAGCCTCATGTATACGTCCATCCTCTAATTCAGGACTTAAACCTAAACTTGTAACAAACTCAACTATATTAGCATTTTCATTTTCTTGGAAAGCCTTTAATGCAGGAATATTTCTTGAAACTCTAAGAGCTTCACGCATAGTTATTAATCCATTATAGCCACCATCCCAGTTTCTAATAGGTGTTCCACCAGAATAAGTATAAGGCTCATCATAGAATAAATGATAAGTTGATGCATTATTATATTCGATAAGTGGAGCATAATCATATAATGGCTTAGAAGTAGAACCAATTTGTCTTTTAATCATAGTAGCATAATTATAATCAAGACCCTCACGTTTTCTACCAGCACCAATTGCAACAACCGCACCAGTATTTGTATCAATAACAGCTATACCAGCTTGAACTTTATCATTTTCCCAATCAAAATAATTTCCATTCATTAAATTTGTAACATATTCTTGTTTATCAGGATCCATAGTAGTATATATTAACATTGGAGTAGTATAAGGACTTAATCCACCAGTTTTCTTTTGAACATCCTCAACTACAGTATCAATAAAATCTTTATATCTTGGATCTATTTCATCATTGCCATCAGCTTTCTTTTTACTTAATAATTTATCAACAGTAAGTTTAGAAGCTATTTCTCTTTCTTCTTCAGTTATATAACCATGTCTAACCATTAAATTTAGAACTACTTGTCTTCTTTCCTCAGTTTTTTCAGGGAAAAGAGTAGGGTCATAAGAACCAGGTGCTTGATAAATACCAGCTAACATTGCAGCTTCAGCAAGATTTATATCACTTACAGATTTACCAAAATAATTTTGACATGCTTGTTCAACTCCGTAAGCTCCACCACCCATGTAATATGAATTTACATAGAATTCCATGATTTCTTCCTTAGTATAAGCTTTTTCAATTTTGAACACAGATAAGTAAATATCAGTGAACTTTCTCTTAATACCTTCAAAACCACTTGATACATCAGAAGTATAAGCATTTTTAGAAACTTGCATTGTCAAAGTAGAGGCACCACCGCCGCCACCTCCAAATACTTGACTAAGAGATGCTTTTAAAAATCTTGCAGCATTAAATCCATTGTGTTGAAAGAAAGTCGAATCCTCAGTTGCAACAATAGCATCAATTAAAACTTGTGGCATATCATCATAAGTAATCTTTTCACGTTTTTCAGAACCTAATTTAGCAATTTCTCTACCATCTGGTGCATAAACTATCGAAGATTCTTGAGTATATAAGTTTTGAGGATCAAAATCTGGAGCCTCAGAAACAATCATACTAAAGAAAATACCAATCGCAACACATCCAATAATAATAGCAGCTAAAAGAGCAATAAGTATTATCTTAATAATAAGTAACTTTTTAGATCCTTTACGTTTAACGCTTTTTTTATTATCTGACTTAACAGTTTTATCACTTAAAACCTTTTTAGAACTATTCTTAGTATTTTTATCATTCTTATTAGAACTTGTAACTTTTTTACTAGAACTTACATTTTTTTTCTTGTTACTCATACATCCTCCTTAAAATATAAATTATTAATAACAGAAATATAATCAACACGAGGATTATATTTATCTAAAATTAAATGACCTTTTTCTTTAAAATAATCATAAGGAATTGATTTCCTATCATTATTATCTAAAAAAGAAAATAAATCATTCGCATCCATATAATATGTTTCATTAAAACTTATGAATCTAACTATAATAAATGCTATGCCACCGTGATTAATTATGCTTCTTAAATGGTCAATTTGATGTTGATGTATATTAGAAAGTGGAAAGCTAGTCTTATTTTTAGTTTCTTTTGCTTCAAAATCAATATACTTTCCTCTGTATATACCATTATAATCAGTAGTAGAAGGTATTTTAAATCTGGCCTCCCTTATAATAGCGTCAGATCTACTTTTATAATCAACCCTATTAATTAAAATTGGAGTAGGTTTCTTATGAACTATCGCAATGTCATGAATAAGATAATAATTATTTGTCTCATTCAAATCATTCTCTAAATTCATACCTCTATTACCATAATAAATATCCTTCGTTTTAGTCAATTTTACACCTGTTGGATAACGCATAACCTCACCATTTTAATTATACTAGAATAACGACATTTTTTCAAGTTTTAAATATTTAGTTCTAATATTTTCTAGTTTTGTCGAATGAGTAGAAAGAGAATTTGAAAAATGGTAAGATAACAACACGAGGTGATAATATGGATAAACATCATATGGAAAGTATTTTTAACGATATGATAAATGACATAACATATATCAAAATGGAAACATTATTTAACAAATTTAGAAAAGAAAAGAATATTAAATAATTCACATCAATAGATGTGAATTTTTTAATATTTAGTAAGTCTGTATAAATTTACAGAAGGTTTATTAAATAGTCTAAACTTAAAATCAGTAGTTCCAATTCCACTTGATATATATAAATCATTATCATTAACACTATAAAAATGATTATAATATTTTTTAGAACCATCAAGTAAAAATAAATTCTTAATTAAAGGAATATTTATCTGTCCGTTCAAAGAATGACCAGCTAAAACTAGATTAAAACCATTATTTAAATTATCAAAATCATCAGGCTTATGAATAAGTAAAATACTAAATAAATCAGACTGAATATCTTGATTTCCAATTAAAATAGGAGTTTCACCCTTATAATAAACATTAAGAGAAGTATCATTTAAATTCAAAAAACCACTAGAACTCATAATATTATTAAATAAATCTATATTATCAATATCACCACTAATAGCGTATTTTCCTATAGTAGAATTAATAGACCTTAATGAATCAATAATCTTAAACTTTGTATCATCATCAATTTCCTTATTAGTAAAATCACCAGTAAAAAGAACAATATCAGGTTTTAAATCATTTATAGAAGAAACAATACTTTTTAAATAATTAATATCAACAGTATTACCAAAATAGATATCTGAAAAATGAACAACTTTAACACCATGAAAACTATCTGGTAAAGCCTGATCAGTAATTTTATATTCATAAACTTTTAATCCACTTGTAGCTTTATATCTAGAATAAACAATAATAAGAAAAATAATAGATAAACATATAGCAATAATAATAAAAATTTTTTTAAATTTATTATCTTTCTTAACTGTATCAATCTCTTCATTATTAAAATTAATATCTATATTCATATATACTCACCATTATAATGATAACACAAAAAAAATATAAAAGCCAACTATTTTATAATTGGCTTATTTTTATACTCACTAGATATAATACAAGAACTATCATTAAATAAAAGAGAATAAACACACGTACTTCTAAACTCAATATCTAACATAATGTCTTTATAACCTGAATAATTGCTAATAATAGGAACAGAACAATTCTTTTTAATAGAATTTAAAAAATCTCTTCCATTTGAATTAAATCCTAAAACCCTAATATAATGTATATCCAAACACTTGCTATTCTCTTCATCAGTAAAACTACATAAAATATGAATAAGCATACGCTTAATTCTGTTATATGTATATCTTTTAGACTTAATGCAATTAATAAATTCATCTAAATTCTTACATTCATAAATATACTTTTTAATCCTATAATTAATACCATCATCAACAGTAACATATTTCGATATATCATCACAAGTCATAATTTTATATTGCAAGAAAGAATATAAATTATCAACAAATAAATCACTATTAATAGAAGTAAGAGAATCATTAGGAACATAATCAGAAATATCAATATTTTTTCTAATAGCATCTCTCAAAGCACTAGCACTACAAATATTACTCAAATCATTACTGTGATAGTCACTTGTTCTTTTAATAGAAACAGGCTCTATTTTACTACCCATACTTATTATTTCTTTGATATAACATAAACCCAAAATATCATTAGGACTTTCAATACTTTTACCACCACAATCAACTAAAGCCATAGACATAGCTGTTGGAAAATTTTTACCTTCATCTACATATTTTTTAACCAATAAATCATATTCATCATTATTAACTTGAATTGAAGCTAAATTTTTAAGTAAAGAAACATCATTACATTCACTACCAAATACTAACTTATCAACACCTAAACTATCAAGAATACTAATCGCACCATGAGCAAACTTATCAGCACCTTGTGTAGAAAAAACAAAAGGCAACTCAACAACTAAATCAACACCATGATTTAAAGCAATTAAAGTCTTATCCCACTTATTTATTAAACTCACATCACCTCTTTGTAAAAAGTTACCACTCATTACAAGAATAATACGAGAATCAGGATATAACTCCTTAATCTTATCAATATGATAAACATGTCCATTATGAAAAGGATTGTATTCACAAATAATACCAATATTAGTCATAAAACCACCTACAAAATATAATAACACACTTTTGCTTGATTTTATATAAAAAATTTTGTATAATTAATCTGCTTGGAAGAGGTGAAATATGAATATAGATTTACTAAGATTAAAAAACAACGTTGACAAAGTAATTGACATTAATGAAGAATTAAACTTTACAAAAGAACAACTAGAAAACACTGATTTATTAGATATAAAAGACGTAAAAGCAACTGGAGAATTAACAAAAGATAGTATGGACGACATAAATTTGTATCTAAAAGTATCAGGAATAATGTACTTACCATGCGCAATAACATTAGAGAAAGTTGAACATAAATTCTCATTTACAATAGATGATAAGCTTGAAAACGTGCTAGAAGAAGTAAAAAATGATAAAAAAATAGAAAATACTATTGATATTTTACCAATAATATGGGAAAATATATTAATGGAAATTCCCATGAGAGTTGTTAGTCCAAATGCCAAACCCGAAAAATTAAAAGGTGATGGATGGCAATTTGTAACAGAACAAAAGGGCAATGTAAATCCAGAATTAGAAAAACTAAAAGATTTATTATAAGAAAGAGGTGTGAACATGGCTGTACCATTTAGAAAAGTAAGTAAAACTAGAGGTAGAAAAAGAAGAACTCACTACAAAATTAGTGAAAACGGTACTGTAAAATGTCCAAAATGTGGAGCAGAAATTAGACCACATAGAGTATGTACTGAATGCGGAACATACAAAGGAAAAGAAGTTATTAAAAGTACAGAAGAAACAACTGAAGAATAGTTGTTTTTTTTTGATTTTTTATTTATAATAATATCATAGAAAGTAGATGAGTATATGAATAAAAGGGGATTTACATTAATAGAACTTTTAGCAGTAATAACAATAATTGCACTTATATCATTGTTAGCAATACCAAATATGATGAAAGGAATAAAAGAAAATAAAACGAGAATAAGCGATGCAAATACAAAAATTTTAGCATCAGCAGCAGAAATATATATACAAAATAATGCAGGAAAATATAGCTATAGTTACGAATCAAACGGAAGTACATATTGTATACCAATACAAACATTAATAGATAATGGAATTCTAGAAACACCATTTAAAGATATAAATGGAGATGAAATAGACTATTCAAATGTAATAAAAGCTACTTATGAAGCACAGTATAATAGTTTTAAATATGAAATTAAAGAAAATACAGAATGTACAGAATTAATTCAATATGTAAGCAAACCACAATTACAAGAATCAATGATCCCAGTTAAATATGATAGTAGTCAAAGCAAATGGGTAAAAGCAGATATAACATCACATTGGTATAATTATCAAGAAAAAAATTGGGCCAATGCAGTATTAGTTAATGAATTTAAAAGTAATAACGCAAACTCAAAAAGTAGATATGAATATATGAATGCCCCAGCAGGAACACCAATATTAGAATCAGACGTACTTGCATATTTTGTATGGATACCAAGATTCAGATATCAAATATTTTCTTCATCAAGTTCACAACCAATAAATATAGTATTTGAAAGTATATCAACAACAAAAGCAAATGGATTAACAACAGGACAATGGTTAACACATCCAGCATTTACATACAATAACCAAGAACTATCGGGAATATGGATAGGAAAATATGAAACCTCAAATAACAATAACAACCCAATAATAAAGCCAAGTCAAACATCATGGACAAATATCAATTATACACAAGCAAATGAATCAGCAATTCAAATGACAAACGAAAACAACATATATGGATTAAAAAATGTAAATACACACATGACAAGAAATAGTGAATGGGCAGCAACTGCATATTTAACAAATTCAGTATATGGAAACTTAGAAAATAATACAACAACAGGAAATATAACAGGAGTATATAATTTATCTGGAAATAAAGAATTTGTAATACTAGATAACGAAAATGAATCATCATTAGGATATGCACTATCAGAAACAAAAAGTTGGACATCAAACAACTCATATCCAACAACAGATAATCCATACTTAACAAGAGGAAACAATTCGATATTCAATTATCAAAATTCAAAAGATATAGACACTAGTACAACATTTAGAATATCACTAATAAATATAGGAATATAAAAATTAATAAAAGAGGTATAGATTTATTTCTATATTTTTTTTATAAAAAAATATGATAAAATAGTAAATGCAACCAACATTTTACAAAAAACAACCGAAAGATGGTAGAATGCAACCGGTAGAAAATTATAAAATTATTGTGAAAGAGGAGGAAAATTATGAATAACAATTTCAAAGAAAATTTAAGAAGGATTAGAAAAGAAAATAATCTTTCACAAGAACAACTTGCTGACGAACTTGGAGTTTCTCGTCAGGCTATATCCAAATGGGAGTCAGGTGCCGCATATCCAGAAATGGATAAAATAATTGCTTTATGTGATAAATTCAATTTAAATATTGATGATCTATTACATAAAGATATAAAAGAAATCAAAGGAGAAGAAGAAAGTAAGAAAAAATTAAATATTTTTATTAATGATTTCTTAAAATTTATTACTAATACAATCAACATGTTTAGTAATATGAATTTAAAAAGTAAAATAAAATGCTTATTTGAACAATTTATAATCGCATTCATATTGTTTATAGTTTCATTTATTATTTATAATGTATTATCGTCATTATTTAGTAATGTATTAATTATACTACCAAACATAATATATACATTCCTAAGTGGAGTTTTAAAATCTATATTAGTAATTGCTTTAGTAATAGTTTCAATCATAATAATAACTCATATATTTAAAACAAGATATCTAAACTATTATGAAAAAGTAAAAGAAGAAAAAAATAATAAAGAATCAGAAGATAAAATAAAGGATGAAAACCAGGAATTTCTAAAAAATAACGAAGATAGAATAATAATAAGAGACTCACGTCATAGTGAATATAATTTCATTAATATGTTGTTTAAATTTATAATTATAATAATAAAAATATTCGCAACATGGTTTGGACTTTGTATCGCATTCGTACTAGTATGTTTATTTGGATCATTTATAGCTTCGTTCCTAATGTATAAGACAGGATTATTCTTTATAGGACTATTAATCGCAATATTGTCAGCATCTGTAATAGGAATAGTAATATTACTATTAATAATAAACTTTATATTTAATAGAAAAAACGATAAGAAAAAAATGATTTGGAGTTTTATAATATCATTAATTACATTTGGAATAGGTTGTGGATTAACATTTGTAGGAACACTATCATTCAATATAATATACGATAATGAACACATGCTTAAAACAGTAACAAGAGAATATGATATGAAAGAAGATTTAATAATAACAAATAACTATGGGGAAATAGAATATATAGAAACAGACGATAAAAATATAAAAATAGAATATCAAATAAATAAATATTGTGAAATAGATGATAATAGCTACAACAACTATATAACTGCATGGACCTATTGTGAAAATCCAATAGAAATTGCAAAAGAGTATATCAAAAATATTAATGATAAAAAAATAATTCCAATTAATAGCTCTATAGAAAAAATGACGGTATATACAAATAAAACAAATATTGAAACATTAAAAAATAATTGGAATAACAATATGAAACAAACAGAAAACAATAGAATAATAGACTCATATGAAGAAAGAATAAATGAATTAAAAGATGAAAATAAAGAATTAAAACAAGAAATAGAAGAATTAAAAAACCAATTAGATGATTAAAAAAAATAAAACTATAAAAATAAAATTTATAGTTTTTTTGATTTTAAGGTTTTTTTCTAGCAGAATATTTATAGAAAAAGAAAAAACAAGTAAAATCTACTTGTTTTCTCTAATAACCTCATTTGAAATATTAAAAATAAAACCTAACATTAACATATAACTAAGAAGACTAGATCCACCATAAGAAATAAAAGGAAGAGTAATACCAGTAATTGGAAGAAGTCCAATAGTCATACCAATATTTTGAACCTGCTGATAAATGAGCATACCAATAATACCAGAAATAATATATTTATTAATATTGTTACTTGTTTTAATTGCTAAATTAATTAACTTAATATCAAAAAATCCAATCAATAATATTAAAAATAAAGAACCAATAAATCCAAAATTAGAAGCATATACAGCAAATATAAAATCAGTTTGAGGTTCAGGAAAATATATAGGAGTATTATTTAGTCCATAACCAAATAGTCCACCAGCACCAATAGCTGATAATCCGTTTTCTAATTGATATCCACTGTTATTTGACCAATCCAATAATCTATCAACCCTTAAAAAGAAAGAAGTTCCAAATATATCAATAAACATATCTTGACTATAAAAATAAATAAAAACAACACTACCAATTGCCAAACCCAAAAAGGCAAAGGCAATAACAAACCATCTATATCTAATACCAGATATAAAAAGCATAATAAAAGTAATTAATAAATATATCAAAACAACACCAGTATCAGGCTGTAGAAATGTAAGAATACTTGGGATTAAAACAATAACTAGAACCTTTAAAATAAATTTAAACTCATCAAAACATGATGGATTATGGTATTCCTCATTAAATTTATTAATCATATTAGCTAGAGTAACAATTAAAATAATTTTAACAAATTCACTTGGTTGAAATGTTCCTATACCAGGTAAATCAAACCAACATCTAGCATTATTAATTTCACTTCCAAAAATTAATAACAATGCTAGTAAGATAACTCCTATAATATATAAAATCCAAGTATACCTAATAAGAAACTCATTTTTTATCCTCATAACTAAAAAAATTAAGCCAAAACCAACAATGTACCATATTATTTGACGTTTCATAAGATCGGTAGCACCTATTAATCTTTGCGCACTACCAATGGTAAGAATACTGATTAAAGAAAATAATAAAACACTGATAATCAGCCACTTATTAACCTTATAATTACGTAACTTCATAGAACCACCTCTAACTAATTATGAATCACACTTAAATATATTATACAATTAATGATTGATAAATTAAAGTATTTTTAGTATAATTATATTGGTGATTATATGGAATATTTACAATACTTAATAATAATAATTGTCTTAGTGATAATAGCACTAGCGATTGTCAAATCAAAAAGTAAAAACTTCAAAATTGAAGCAAACAAACTAATTGAATACCTAGGAGGAAAAGACAACATAATTAATTATAATTACACAAAATCAAGACTAACAGTACAAGTAAAAAATACAGAGTTAGTTAACAAAGAAAGTATCCAAAAACTAGGTGCTCAAGGAATAGTCGAAGTAGATAATCAACTAAAAATAATTTTAGGAGAAGATGCAAGACAATTAATAAAATACATAAATGAATTAAAGTGATAAATTTATCACTTTTTTTCTTTTTTTCGACAAAATATGCAGTTGTTATACTATAAAATGAAATCGAGGTGAAAAAATGACAAATTTCAACACATTATTCATGAACTTTGCATGGATATTATTTCCAATTATGATTTTTTTGATATATGAAGCATATACAGAAAATATAAATTCAAAACAAAATGAATTATTTTTAAATTTTTGCTTAATATCAATATTTTATTTAATAATAAAATGTGGTAATTTCGAAAATTACACACGAATACTAGAAATAGCATTAGATACAACAATATTAATACTGTATCTAAAAAAACACTATAAAATATCAATTCTAATATCATTAACAACAATAGTAGCATTAAAAATAAAAGCAAACATAGAATTAGTACCAATAATAATAAAATATATTGCTTACATAGAATCATATCATTTATATAAAAATAAACAAAAATATTTCTTGACAATAACATTCATAACAAGATTCTTTGGAATAATAACAACCATACTAATAAGTAATATGCAAAAAACAGCTCTAATAGAATATATTTTCTATTATATAATTACTTATTTTATAATAGTTTTTATAATAAAAGCAGAAAAAATAATACAAATACATATTTCATATAAAGAATTAATGAAAGAAAATCAGTTAAGAGAATCGCTGTTCAAAATTAGTCATGAAATAAAAAACCCAATAGCAGTATGTAAAGGATACTTAGACATGTGCGATGAAAAAACAAATTATGAAAAATACATACCAATATTAAAATCAGAAATAAATAAGACATTAAACCTTCTGCAAGACTTTTCAGCATGCAATAAAATAAAGATAGAACCAGATATACTTGATATATCATTACTTATAGAAGATATAAGAGATAACTTAAAATTAATGTTTGATAAACAAAATATTAAATTTAATATAGAATCATTAGAAGATGAAGTGTTTATAAATGGAGATTATAATCGTTTAAACCAAGTTTTACTAAACGTAATAAAAAATAGTATAGAAGCAAAAGACAAAACAAAAGAAAGTTATATAAAAATCTATACAAAAAAGAATAAAGATACAATAAAAATATATATAGAAGATAATGGAATAGGAATATCAAAAGAAAATCTAAAAAGAATAAGTGAACCATTTTTTACAACAAAACAAAATGGTACAGGATTAGGAGTATTATTATCAAAAGAAATAATATCCGCACATAGTGGAAAATTAGAATATAAATCTAAAGAAAATATAGGAACAACAGTAACAATAACTTTACCATTATTACAATATTAAAAAAAAACACAAAAAGTGTTTTTTTGTGTTAAGCCTCTAAATATAAATTGCTATTAAATTGGTGATTATTCTTTTGCAAAGAACTTTCTTTTTCAAATAATTGATCAGTAGTAATTAAAAAGAAATCGTGAAGTAAAACATTATTTCCATCAGTTGTAACAGGATCATCCCATGTAGCATCTAAATGTAGCCATGAATTATCTATGTAAACTAAATTCCAAATATGCTCGTTACTACTGATTTTATAATTATTGAAGCCATACATATTTAAAAATATAGCCATAACATCACTGTATCCAGAACAAATAGCTTTACCATCAAATAATAAACCAAGTGCATTATTTGAATTAGTAGATTCAGACTGATTATAAATATCTATATTATCATCATAAACAGTATTATTAACTATATAATCATGAAATGTAAGTATTTTTTCATAATCAGACATATCATCAGTTATTATAGAATCAGTTATTTCCTTAATTCTGTTATTAATTAATTGAATATCCGAATCAGAGTATGTTCTTTTAGTACTAATGTGAATCTTACCATAGTTATTAAAAGTAAAATAAATATTACTGTAACTATTATAAGGATGTACCAAATTATTAATTGAAGATAAGTAAACACTATTATCAGCAATCTCATTAAAATCATCAATACAAGTTGTATATGAATCATCACAATAAAATGTTATTTCGTCCAAACCTCTGTTCAAAAAAGAATAAATGATATTTAATATATCTTGTCGGTTCTTAGGAGAAAAATTATCTGTATCTTGCACAAAAGAGTAACTGTAGTTCTTATAGTATGAATTAGGCTCACCCAAAGTAATAGTTTCACTATTAATATATTCTTTGAGTATCATATTAACAATAGCGTCCTTATTAAAAAAAACAAACAAAAATACCAATAACAAAATACCAAAAAATACCTTCTTCATATTATCACCTATTATAAATTATAACATAACAAATAAAAAAAAGAAGTAAATTACTTCATTTCATTTACTTTTTTAGTTAATCTAGATTTATTACGAGCACAGAAGTTATTAGTAACAACACCTTTTGAAGTAGCTTTATCAATTCTTTTAATAGCTACACCTAAAGCATCAATAGCCTTGTTCTTATCGTTTGCAACAACAGCTTTTTCAACATTTTTTATAGCAGTACGCATACTTGTTTTATATTCATTATTACTTTTTTTCTTTTTTGCTATTACTTTAATTTTTTTCTTAGCATTTTTCATATTTGCCATAATTTCACCTCCAAGTCGTTAATACTTCTAGTATTTTATCAAATAATTATTAAAAAATCAATTTATTTTTAAATAAAATTAATAATTTTGAAAAAAATATAAAAGGTGATAACATGAAACATGAAATAGATTTAAGCAAATATAAAATAAGAACCGACTTAGCAATAGAAGTAATACCTGAAAATATTAATAAAGAAACATATGAATCAGAAGAAATAAAAGTAAGTAAAATTTACATTGATGAAAACGCATCGAAACAAATAGGAAAAAAAATAGGAAACTATATAACAATTGAATTTCAAGATATAACAGATAAATATAATAAAGAAAAAGTAAAAAATATTTTTATAAAAGAAATAAAAAAATTATTAAACAAAATGAAAATAACAGAAAGTGAATCATGTCTAATAATTGGATTAGGTAACAGATTATCAACACCAGATTCGCTAGGACCTAAAACAATAGATAATTTAATAATAACAAATCATTTACATGAACTAGGAGTATTACAAGAAGGATATAGAAGAATTTCCGCATTAAATCCTGGAGTCATGGGAGAAACAGGAATAGAAACAAGCGATATAATCAGTAGCGTAGCACAAAAAATAAAACCAGATTTTATAATAGTTATAGATGCACTTGCATCATCATCGATAGAAAGAGTTAATAAAACAATACAGATAACAGATACAGGAATACATCCAGGAAGCGGAATAGGAAATAGTAGAAAAGAAATAAGCAAAGATTTATTAAATATACCAGTAATTGCAATCGGAGTTCCAACAACAGTAGATGCAGTAACAATAGTATCAGATACCATGAATTATCTAACAAAAAATTATACATACACAAGGAAAAACATTAATAATCCAATCAACAAACTAATAATAAAAGGTAACATAAATTACTTAAAAAAAGATATTGAAATAAATAAAAAAGAAAAAGAAGAATTATTAGGATTGGTAGGTAATCTTACAGAAGAAGAAACCAGACAATTAATATATGAAGTATTAACACCAATAGGATATAATTTTATGGTTACACCAAAAGAAATAGATTTCATAATAGAAAAATTAACAGATATAATAGGAAATGGTTTAAATGAAGCATTACATAATATAAAAAAAGTATAGAAAATATACTTTTTTTTGACATATTATTCATACATAATCATATATAATGTGAATATGTTTTATTAGGTGATAAAATGAAAAGATTTAAATCTAAAAAACATATCAAAATAAAATATATAAAAATTATTTTAACTATAATAATACTAATATCAATAATTTTAATATTAAAACAACTCGCAACAATAAAAATAATTAAACTTGATCCGTTAAAAACATTAGAATATTCAAATATATATAGTAAAAAAAATATTAAAGAAGAAATAATAGAATTATCAACACAAATACTAAGAATAGACGTAAATAAACCAACTACAATATTAAAAAACATGATGATATATGAAACCCCAAATAAAGAAGAAAAAAACTATTACGCAATGAAAAATGAAATAATAGACGAACCACAAGTGTATATATATAATACACATCAAACCGAAGAGTACATAGGAAATGATATAACACCAACAGTGTTAACAGCATCATACTACCTTAAAGATAAACTTGAATCGCTTGGAATAAAGACAATTGTAGAAGAAGCAAGCATACCAGAAATGCTTAAAAATAATAATTGGAATTATAGTGAAAGCTATAAAGCAAGTAGAGTAAACCTAGAAAAAATAAAAAACCAATATCCAAATATAAAAATATTTATAGATTTACATAGAGACTCAGTAGAAAAAAATTTATCAACAACAACAATTAATAATAAAAATTACGCAAAAATATTGTTTGTAATAGGAAAAGAACATAATAACTATTTAAAAAATTTAGAATTTACAGAATCGATAAATAAAATAATAGAAAGACAATATCCACAATTAACAAAAGGAATACTTCAAAAAGAAGGAATAAACGTAAATGGAATATATAACCAAGACATGGATCCTAAAGTAATACTAATGGAAGTAGGAGCAAATGAAAATACAATAGAAGAAGTAACAAATACATTAGACATAATGTCAAATATAATAAAGGAGAAAATAAATGAAAAATAAAAAAACAAACAAAATAATGAAAATAATATTTTTTCTATGTTTTATTAGTTATCTAACATTTTATGTTGCTGGACAATCAGGATATTATGAATATAGTGAAAGAAAAAAAATGACATTTACAAAAGAACAGATTGAACAATTTGAAGAAGATATAAAAAATGGAAAAAATATAGACATAAAAGAATATATAAAAAATACAAATAAAAATTATCAAAATAAAATATCAAAAGCAACACTTGGAATATCAGAAAATATATCAAAATATACAAAAAAAGGAATAAATACATTATTTACAAAACTAGGAAAAGTAGTAGAAGAATAAAAAATATTGAAAATAAAAAAATAATATGTTAAATTATAACAAAGTGGGGGATAATATGTTAGATATAGAAAAAAATAAAGAACTATTTTTAAAAAAATATCAATACTACAATCAAAGAATAAACACAGTAGAATATCCAAAAGAAGAACTAGAAAAAATTACAAAATCAGAAAGAGACAAATATCCAAATTTAAAAGATGTTGAAATATTAAAAAAAATAAGAACAAATCTACTAACACAAAAATACAATCACTCATTAAGAGTTGAACAAATAGTAGAAAATCTAAATAAGATATTAGAAAATAACAAAGAATTTGAAAGCGTATCAAATATAGCGGGACTACTACACGATTATGGAAGATTTATGCAAGCAGTATTATTTAATAATTATAAAGATGCAGAAGATTTCTTTAAAGAACATGGATTAAGTGGACATGGTGAAGTAGGATCGAGGATTCTTTTTATAAATGATGAAATAAAAGATTTTGAAATAAATAAAAAGTATTATGACATTTTGAACAAAGTAATAGAAATGCACTCATTACCAGACTTAGGAAAATTTAATTTAAAAATAGACAAAAAATTTAAAACACAAAAAATGTTACTAGACAAAGACTTAACAATATCATGCATGCTACAAATGGTAAAAGATGCGGATATGTGTGATATTTTATATCAAAGAATAACAGGAGAATATCCTTTGTTAACTAGTACATTTAAATATCATACAAACAATAAAACACTTGAAGAAATATCAAAAATAACTGGAGTGAGTATTGACACTATTTTGACATGGAATAAAATTGAAAAGGAAATTCCTAAAACAATAAGACTACCATTTGATAAAGTAGATACAAAACTACTAGAAGTACCAGCAGAAATAAAACAAAAATTTTTTAATAAAGTCTATATAACAAATAATAGAGAATGGGATTTGAGAAAAATGCAAAATAATCCATCATATAATTACAACTCAATAACAGCAATGTGGTGGAGTATAGGACAATTTCTAGGAAATATGAACTTTACAGCATCATTAAGAGTAATAAAAGAAAAAAACATATTAGAACAAATATATATGATGTATCCAGAAAAATATAAATACTTAGTAAGTGAAATGTTTGAATTCGCAAGTGAAGAATTATTAGACAAAAAAATAAAAGAAAATAAGATTTATACAAAATAAAAAAACTTATTTTACAAATACTTGACCAAAAATAAAATCTATATTATACTTGTATTAAGCATAATTAAGAAAAGTGCTGAATGAAATGGAGGTATTTATGAACGGTATAGCATTCTCCATTTTACTAGTCCTTATTGGGATTTTTATTGGAATTATTTGTGTATTTGTATTTAATTATCTTAGAAATAACAATACATCTAAGAAAATAGAAAATATGTTAGAAAAAGCAAAAAAAGATGCAGATAAAATTAAAAGAGATTATTTATTAGAAGCAAAAGATGAAGCTCATAAATTAAAAATAGAAACAGACAAAGAGATTAAAGAAAAAAAACAAGAAGTAGTAGAAGCAGAAGAAAGACTTCTAACAAGAGAATCAAATATGGATAGAAGAGATCAAACACTTCAAAACCGTGAACAGATGTTAGAAGAAAAAGAAAATAGTCTCATTAATAAACAAAAAGATATCCAAAAAGAACAAGTAGAAGTGGAAAATATAAAAAAAGAACAAGTTGAATTGTTAGAAAAAATAGCAGGATATTCAAAAAATCAAGCAAGAGATCTAGTACTTAAAAAAGTAGAAGAAATGATGAGTATGGAAATTGCTGCATACATAAAAGATAGAGAAGCAGAAGCAAAACTAGAAGTAGATAAAAAAGCAAAATCAATGCTCGTATCAAGTATGCAAAAATATGCAGGAGAAGTAGCAGGAGAACAAACTGTTACAGTAGTAACACTACCAAATGATGATATGAAAGGTAGAATCATAGGTAGAGAAGGAAGAAATATAAGAACTATTGAAGCGGTAACAGGAGTTGATTTAATAATAGACGATACTCCAGAAGCAATAGTATTATCAAGTTTTGATCCATATAGAAGAGAAATCGCAAGAGTAACACTTGAAACATTAATAAAAGATGGAAGAATCCATCCAACAAGAATAGAAGAATTATATGACAAAACAGTTAATGATATGAAAGCAAAAGTATTAGAATATGGAAACAATGCATTGTTTGAACTTGGAATAACTAAAATGGATCCAGAATTAGTAGAAATACTAGGTAAACTTCACTTTAGGACAAGCTTTGGTCAAAACGCATTAACACATTCTATTGAAGTAGCATTCCTATCAGGTGTACTAGCAGCTGAATTAGGAGAAAATGTCGCACTAGCACGTCGTGCAGGATTATTACATGATATTGGTAAATCAATAGACCATGAAGTAGAAGGATCACACGTAACACTAGGAGCAGAACTTGCAAAAAAATATAAAGAAAACGAAGTTGTTATAAACGCAATTGAATCACACCATGGAGATACAGAACCAACATCAATAATATCTTCAATAGTCGCAATCGCAGATGCCCTATCAGCGTCACGCCCAGGAGCAAGAAACGATTCATTAGAAAACTATGTTCAAAGATTAAAAGATCTAGAAGCAATCGCAGATGATATAGATGGTGTTGAAAAATCATTCGCTGTACAAGCAGGTAGAGAATTAAGAGTATTAGTTAAATCAGAAGAAATAGATGATTTAAAAACACATAAAGTTGCTAGAGATATTAAAAACAAAATAGAAGAAAATTTACAATATCCAGGAACAATAAAAGTTACTGTAATAAGAGAAACAAGAGTTATTGAAGAAGCTAAATAGCTCTTTTTCTTTATATAAAAATTTACAAAAAAATTAATATTTGCGTTGACCATCAATTAATTACTAGTTATAATTATATATAGGGAATACTAACTGTTGAGTACTTGCCAAACTTCAAATGAAGGGAGGCTTGATATTTATGAAGAAAAAAGATTTGTTAATCACTTTTCTAATAATAATTATCATTTTATTAGTAATATCAGTAATGATTTTAACAATAAAAAAATAGTACTCAATCTGCAATAGATTAAGTACTCAAACTTAAACATTAAGGCGAGTACTCAACATTGACAAGTTAAGTATTCCCTTTTTTATTATATGAAGAATGCCTTCACTAAATACATTCTAACACATAAAAATAAAAAAATCAATAATTAACACAAAATTAAAATGTATAAAAATAAATATTTAGTAAAACATATTGATAGGAGGCAAATATGAAAAAAATAATAACTTTACTATCAATAATAATATTAACAGGATGTGGAGCATTAGATATAAGTAATACACCTACAAAAAAAGTAGAAGAGTTTTTAAACAAATACCAAATATTAGATGAAGAAGTTCTAAATGAATTAGATGAAGTAATAGAATCAAAAACAAAATTAAATAATGAAAATAAGGAAGAATATAGAGAACTAATAAAAAAACAATATAAAAATATGCAGTATACAATAAAAGAAGAAAAAATAGATGGTGATGAAGCAAAAGTAACAGCTCAAATAATAGTAAAAGATTTTACAAAAATAATAAATGAAGCTGAAAACTATAAAAGAGAAAATATGAGTGAGTTTTTTGAATCTGAAACATATAATGATAATTTATATAAAAAATATTTATTAGATAAATTAAAAGATGCAAAAGATAGAGTAACATACACATTAGAATTTACATTACATAAAAAAAACATGAAATGGACACTAGATCCTATAACAGAAGAAATAGAAGACAAAATATTAGGAATATATAAAGACTAAACTTAGTCTTTTTTTTCTTTATTATTTACTAAAAAAAATCAAAATGTTATACTTATTATAAGTAGGTGTAATAATGGATGAAAATAAGATAATAGAAGCAATAAAAAAAGTATTAGAAAATGATGAATTAGATATAAGAGATTTACTAACATATGAAGAAAGAATAGAAACACAATCAAAATACACTAAGTACTTTAAAAATAAAGAATATGAAAAAGTAAAATACAAATTATTTACAAAAGATGAAGCAGAAGTATATGATGAATTATCTCAATTATCTCCAGCAAAAAGACGTTATATAGAATATGATATACACCTAAGTGATAAAAGAAAACTAGAAATACTAAAAGAAACAAAAAACACACCTTTATATAATTACACAGAATTAATAAAACATATAGAAAATGATGATTATAAAACAGAAGCATTAAAATATATACTAGATAATAGCGCTGATTATTATTTTATAAAATATGAAGAAATAATATTATCATTTAAAAATATAGATGCAGCGCTAGAAGTATTAGATGAAGCCCTAGAAAAAAATCCAGAAAAAAAATATAGTATAATAGGGTTAAATTTTAAAATCGAAATGATTTTTAAAACTTTAAAAAAAGAACAATATATAAAAGTACTAGAGTTAATGGATAAGTATAATTTTATTCAAGAATTTAAAGTGTTAAATAATATAGAAAACAAAATAGAAATATTTGAAGAAATAATTAAATTACCAAATTTTAAAAAAGAACATGTTAACTTACATACCTTAATAAATAACCTAAATGAAAATGATTCATTTAAAGCATTTGATTTATTAATAGAAAATGAATATGAAAATATAAAAAATATTGAAATAGTACAACTTATAAAAAAGACAAGTAAAGATAGAAAAAAAGAATTTATAGACAAACTATATATTGAAATAGATTTAAATAATTTAGAAATAATATTGTCAAACTATATACAAACAATACCAAAACAAGAAAGAAGAAAAGAATTTAGAGAATATATAATTAATGATGATAGATTCGATTCATTAAAAATTGCAGGATATCTCGCAAAAGAAACGATGCTAAACTGTATTGATGAAGTTTTAATAACCAAAGATAAAGAAATAGAAAATGATATAGAAAAGAAAAAAACAGTAACACGAATAATTGAATACTTTGAAAATCTAAACCATGATATAGAATGCAATAAAGAAGAAGTTAACTGTGATACACTTATAAAATTAATATCAAAATATGAAGAACTAAACGAAAAAAATCTAAAAGAAATAATAAATAAATTTGGATATCAAATATTAAAATACATTAACAGCGAAAACATAAGAGAACTAATCAATTCAAATAACCAAGACTTAGATAAAATATTATGTATGTTTAATGAAAAAAATCTAACAATAGATGCACATAAAAAAGACTCAATAATTGAATCAGTAGTACAAAGAGAATTTATGTTTTTTGAATCAGAATCATACAATATTTTCTCAATAATGGAAGAACAATTAGCAAAAAATGATACAAATCTTAAAGATATATTTGATAGAGTAATTGAAACTGTATTTAATAAAAGACCAAAAAAACTTCAAATTATATGCACAAGTAATAATATAACAATAGAAGAATTATTTCAAAATATTAAAAATGGTAAAAGCCTAGACATACTTCATCAAATAACACAACAATATATAGAAATACAAAGAGAAGAATATTCAAAAATAAGAACACCAGAATTCATAAAATTACTAGATTTAGATAAAGTATTCAAAAAAGAATGGATACAGAAAAAATATATACAAGTAAAAGACACAAATACAATAAAAAACAAAATAAAAATTGTCACAAATAATCTTACTGAAGATCAAGAAAAACTAATAGGAAATAATGAACAACTAGAATACATAATAGAATTTAAAAAGAATCCAACAGAAGAAATTTTAAAAAAAATAGAAAGAAAAAATTTAAAAGTATTTAATGAAATATTAAACATTTTGTATGAAAAAGAACAATTAAATGACATACCAGAAGAAGAAAAAGAAAATGCAGAATACATATATTCCTTTAAAAAAGTAAAGAGTGATTACTTAATAGAAATATTATCACAAATAGATATAAAATGTATAAAAGAAAAACTACTAACAAGTGAAGAAACATACAGAACACTATTAGAAATACTTAATAAACATAAGTATCTAGGATTTGGACAAACATTTTATCCAGTAATAGATGATATTGATTTAAATATTGGCTCCCAAGCAATAGCAGGATTCATAAATTGTTTCTATAAACTATATAATGAATACGAATGTACAGGAGAAAAACAAAAAAAATTCATAGAAAATCACACAATGACAAAATTACTAGAAGAAGGATATTGCCATGAAATTACATCAAATAAATATGCAATATTAATTGGGGATGAAGACTTCAAACTAATATTTTCAAACACAGGAACAAATAGAGCAAGTTCAACAGTACAAGTAAGATTAAATAATATATTAGAAGTAATTCCAAAAATGTATGATAAACATTACCTTACAATTCCACCAATTAATGAGACAATAACCTTAAAAAATGGAAAACAAATAAAAATAGAAATAGGACAACCATTAGACTTTACAAATCTAACAGTCGGTGAAAGAACAAATGCTTGCTTAAGATCAAAAGGTGCATTCAGAGACCTATGGGAGTTTATACTAACAAATAAGAATGGATTTAATATAATATTTAAAACACCAACTGACAAATTTATATCAAGAGTAAGTGGAATAAGAAATGGAAATACCATATTTGAAAATGAATTAAGAAATAGTGTACTAAAAGAATATACAAATGAAGATTTAATAGAAGTAAATCAAATAGTAACACAGTTATTAGAAAACTATACAAGAAAAAGTGAATACCCAATAGAAAACATACTAATAACAAGTGATTATGCGATGGAAAAAGAAAAAGAAAAACTAAAACAAATCACGACAAATAGAAAAGAAGCAATGTATGGATTAAACTTTAACTATGAAAATAGTGATAATTTTAAAGGAATTGTATTATCAAATAACGGAGAATTAAAAGAAATAAAATTAGGAAAAAATGAAACAGAATTATATACTATAAATAAAAATATTAAAACATATTATAAAGAAGATGCAATAAAGAAAATAAAACAACTACACGCAATTAATCAATTATTAAATGGAGTACCAATAGAAGATATTGAAATAAATGATCAAGAATATGATATAGAAAGTATTTCATGTATCTCCAATAACCAATACTATATATTAAAATATAAAGAAGAAATAATAGATACATTTGTACTTGATAAATATAGACAAAATGAAGAGGTACTAAATGATATAAACAATAGATTGGAGTTAAAAAATGAAAACAGTAGGAGTTATCACTGAATATGATGGATATAATGGAAAAATAGTAGATAAACAAAAAAAAGTATATGAACTATATAAAAAAAACATACTAGATGAATCACTAAAACAAGGAGATATAGTAGAATTTGAAGATGAAGAATATAAAGGAGTAGAAGTAACAAAACGCTTAGCTTTCTTTGTAAAAAAATATAAGGACAATTAGTCCTTTTTAATTTTTAATAAAAATAAATATAAATATGATAAAATATATGTAGGTAGTGATAACATGAAAGAATTTATAAAAAATTTAAAATTTACTTGGAACTATGCAAAACATTCAAAAAAACCAATGATAATATTTACACTAAGTCATATACTACAAATCTTAATAAATGTAATAACACCACTATTAAGCGCAAAAATAGTAATTGAATTAACAACAAACAACTATACAAGATTATTAATTATAACAATAATACTATTTATAATAGATTGTCTACATAATATAACAATGTATACAGGAAGAATATTAGGAAGTAAAATATATAGAAAAACAATGACATATATGGCATGTGATTTAGGAAAATGTACACTAAAAATTGAAACAAAATGTCTAGATGAACATACAAGTGGACTTTTTATACAAAGATTAACAAGTGATACATCAAAACTATCCACAATATATTCAAATATAATCGTACAAATTTCAAATATTCTAAAATATATAGGCTTATTAGGTGCTTTATTTATAGTTAATAAACAAGTATTTTTATTTGAATTATTATTTATGATATTAATATTTATACTACAAAGAAAGAAAACACATGAAGAAAAAATAAGAGATAAAGTTTATAGAAAGAAAAACGAAAAAATAACAGGACTAGTTGGAGAATTAGTAAGAGGCGCAAGAGATATAAAAATGCTTAATAGTGAAAATGATTTTTTAGATGAATTAAATACAAAAATCAAAGAAACAAACGAAGAAAGATACATAATGAATAGAAAAACATTTGGATATTCATTTAAAATAGTATTTACAAAGGATATTGAAAAATTGTTATTACTAATAATGTTAATACTTCAAATGAAATATGGAATGCTTATTCCTGCAATGGCATTAGTAGTATATAACTACGCAAATAGTTTAGGTTCATCAACAAATACATTAGACCAAATATTTGAACTAATAAGAGACTTTAACCTATCATCAGAAAGAATAAAAGAAATAATGGATGATAATAAATTCAAAAAAGAAAAATTTGGTACAAAACATTTAAAAAAAGTAAAAGGAAACTTTGAATTTAAAAATGTATCATTTGGATACAATGATAAACTAATATTAAAAGATTTATCATTCAAAATAAAAGAAAATGAAACAGTCGCATTTGTAGGAAAAAGTGGAGCAGGGAAAACAACAATATTCAACCTACTATGTAAAATGTATAGTATAAATGAAGGAACAATAACAATAGATGGAATAAATATAAATGATTTAGACAAAGATTCAATAAGAGGAAATATCACAATAATAAGTCAAAATCCATATATATTTAATATGTCAATAAAAGATAATTTAAGACTAGTAAAAAAAGATTTAACTGATAAAGAAATGATTAAAGCATGTGAAATCGCATGCCTAGATGAATTTATAAATGAACTTCCAGATAAATATGACACAATAATTGGAGAAGGTGGAGTAAACCTATCAGGAGGACAAAAACAAAGACTCGCAATAGCCAGAGCACTAGTCCAAAAAACAGAAATAATACTATTCGATGAAGCAACAAGTGCACTAGATAACATAACACAAGAAAAAATAACAAACGCACTAAATAACATGAAAAATGAATATACAATACTAATAATCGCACATAGATTATCAACAATACAAAATGCAGATAGAATTCTTTATATCGAAGATGGAAAAATATTAAAAGAAGGAACCCATAAATATCTATTAAAAAACTGTAAAGAATATAAAGAATTATATGAAACTGAAATTAAAAACAATTAACAAAAAATTAATATTATATTGATTGCAAATTAATTATAAGTTATAATTATGTATAGGGAACAAAAGTAGTTGAGTGTCTACCTCCAATTCTAAAAGGAAGGAGGTGATATGGTGAAAAAACGTGAATACGTTTGCAGAGTTTTACTCTATATAGCCATAAATTTATTCCTCCTATTAATGATAATAGTAGAAATAAAAAAATGACACTTAAGCACATAGCTTAAATGTCAACCTTATTAAATTTAGGGTAGACATTCAACATGCAAAAACTGAATGTTCCCTTTTTTATTGTATGAAGAATTTCCTCACTACATACATTTTAACACATTATATTATCAAAGTCAAACACTTTATAACTTTATAGTAAACTATAAAAATGATATTAAAAATAGAACTTTTATATGATAAAATATATATAAGGAGTGATACTATGAAAAAATGTATCCCAAGAAGTATAAAAGAGTAATAATAAAACTGAGAAGGAGTAAACACATGGAATGGAATTTAGAAGAATTATTTAAAACAGAAACTGATTTTTATAATGAAATAGAAAACATTAAAACAGAATTAGAAAAAATAAAACAATATGAAAATATAGAACTAAATAAAGATAATCTATTAGAACTTTTAAATAAAAAATGGGAACTAAAAGAAAAATCAAATAATGTACTAGTATATGGATCACTTAACTATTATAAAAATATAAAAAGTGAAGAAATGATTAACCTAAAAACACAAGCAGAAAAACTAAATAGTGAAGTAGAATCTAAACTTAATTTTATTGACTTAAAAATATTAGAACTAGGAAAAGAAAAAATAGAAAAATTTATAAAAGAAAATAATAATTTAAAAATATATGAATTATATATAAATAATCTATTTAGGATGCAAGAACATATTCAAAATGAAGAAACAAATAACAAAATAAAACAAAATAATAACAGAATAAATGAACTACTAACTAAATATAATACACTTATAAGTGAAATGAAATTTGATAATATAGAAGAAAATGGAGAACAAATAGAAGTAACCAATTCAAACTATTCAAAACTACTACAATCAAATAATGAAAATACAAGAAGACAAGCATACTTAAGTGTAGATAAAAGATATAAAGAAAAACAAATAGAATTCTTTAAAATACTAAAAGAAATATATGAACTTAGAATAGAAAATAGTAAATTAGAAAATTATGATTCAGTATTAGAAAAAGTATTAATGAAAGAAAATATAGATAAAAAAATAATAGATACACTAATTAAATCAGTAAATAATAACTTATCACTAATTCATAAATACCTAAAAATAAAATCAAATTTAAATAATATAGAAAAACCACATATATATGACTTTGGGATACAACATAATTTAGAAATTGAGTATCCATTAGAACAAGCAATAAACATAATAAAAGAAACAGTAAAACAATTAGGACAAGAATATATAGATGTTGTAAATATTCTGTTAAATGGACATATAGATACAGTACTGGATGAGAATAAACATCAGTCAATAACATTCTCATGGCACACATACTCATTTCTAAACTATAAAAATAGATACATAGACTTAAAAAATCTAATACATGAATTAGGACATATAGTAAACTATTACATGTCAAAACAAAAACAACCATTTATTTATGAAGACTCTACAATATTTGTAGGAGAAACAGCGTCCATTACTAATGAAATACTACTAAATAGATATCTACAAGAAAATTCAAAAACAAAAGAAGAAGAACAATACTATCTAATAAAACAAATAGAAAACTACTTTCTATCAGTATATAAACAAACAATGTACACAGAATTTGAATCAAAAATTTACGAGTTAATAAATAAAAACTCACTAACACCACAAACAATAAATGAAGAATATATGAATCTTATAAAAAAATATTATGGAGATGATATAGATTATAGTGATGCATCATGCGTAGAATGGATTCGTTTAGGACACTTATTTAGATGGAGCTATTATCCATATAAATACGCAACAGGACTAATGATATCAAGTATACTAGTAGATGAACTATTAGATACAAAAACACTAACAAAAGCAGAATACATAGATTTCTTATCATCAGGAAGTAATGCATATTCACTTGATTTATTAAAAAAACTAAAAATAGATCTAACAAATAATGAAGTAATAGAAAATGGATTCAAAGTACTAGAAAAAAGCATAAATAAACTATAAAAAATAGGAAGATGATAGAATGAAAAAAGAATTAATAATTTATTTTAGTAGAGCAGACGAAAACTATGGAGTAGGATACATAGAAAAAGGAAACACAGAAATAATTGCAGAATTTATAAAAGAAATAACTGGTGCAGATATGTTCAAAGTAGAACCACTAAATCCATATTCAAAAGATTATGCTACATGCATTGAAGAAGCAAAAGTAAGAACACAAACACATAATGCACCAATAAAAGAAAACATAAAAGATATATCACAATATGAAACAATATATATAGGTTCTCCAATTTATTGGGGAGGAATGCCAGAAGAACTTATAACAGCACTAAAAGAACTAGACTTCAATGGAAAAACAATAAGACCATTTGTAACACATGAGGGATCTGGTTTATCAGGAGTACCAAGACAACTAAATGAAATATGTACTGGAGCAAAAATATTAGATGGACTAGCAATACAAGGTAGAGATGCAAAAACATCAAAACAAAAAGTAGAAAACTGGATATAACAAAAAAACAATTTAAATAGATTATAGGACGTGATTAAATGATACTAATTATAGAAAGTATAATACTATGTTTATTATTTACATTAATGGTTTATATAATGTCTAGAGAACCAATAAAAACACTATATAATTATCCACCTAAAATACAAGAAAGAGTAAAAACATTAAAACAATATAAAGATAAAATTCCAACACAAGAAAACAAAATAACAACAAAAATACTAGCATCAATAATATTCTTAATAATAATTTGTATTGTCTTAAGATATATTAATGGATATCAAACATTTATAGAAAGCTTTAAAAATGGATTCTTATTATGGACAATAGTAAACCTATGGGATGCAATTGTATTAGACATAATATGGTTCTGCCATGATAAACACTTTGTATTTAAAGGAACAGAAGACATGACAGATGAATATCATAACTATTGGTTTCATATAAAAGGATTTATAATAGGTGAGGCATTAGCACTCATAATATGTACATTAGCCGCACTAATAATAGAGTTTATTCTATAAAAGGAGAAAATAATGAAAAAAATAATATTTATAATTCTATTCATAATAGGACTAATTCTTGGATTAACAGCCTGCCTAATAAATAATGAAGAAAAAACATTAGAACTAACATACAATACAAATGGAGGAGTACCATACGAGTGGAAATACGAAATAGAAGATAAAAATATAGTAGAATTCGTAAAAAGTTATGAAATAGGAAACAATAATAACAATATGGTTGGTTCCCCAATAAGTATAAATTATGTATTTAAAGGACTAAAAAAAGGAACAACAACAATCACATTTAAATATGTAAACATAATAGATGGAACAATAGAAAAAGAAGAAAAACTCAATATCAAAGTAGACAAAAATAAAAATATATCATTAGTTGCTAATATAAAAGATTAGAAATTAATAGGACTAAACAAGTCCTTTTTTTCATATACTCATATAGGTGAAATTATGAAAAAACTAATTATTATATGTATTATGTTATTAATTCCAGTGAGAATTAAAGCTATAGAAACATCAGCTACATCCGCAATACTAGTAGATACAGATTCAGGAAGAATACTATACTCAAAAGATATACATAACAAAAGAAGTATCGCAAGTATATCAAAAATAATGACTACATAGTAATGAATAATGAATATACAAGGAATATCAATAATATATGTACTGATGAATATAAAACAATTTATTACACAAATATAAAAATTATAACTATTTAATCATGATGAACATAACGAATTTTCCATAAATAATTTATGATTATGAAGAGATAATTAAGATATTTTCGTTTATTATACTTAATAATGAGCCTAAGTCTAATAAAAGAGAGATTAATCAAGAACAAAGTGTTGTTAATGAGAATATTAACTTTCAAAATTAATATTCTTTTTTTATTTCTTTATTTTTGTTATAATTATCTCAGGATGTGATAGTGTGGAAAAACTTTATGGAATCGTTAAGGAAGTTTATATTCCAGAACAATATAAAAATGGACAATTATTAGATATAATGGATAGAAATGTTATTGGATTTAAAGTATTAATTGATGACAGTATTCAAAGTTTTGAGTTTGAACAGAATGAATTCAATGTTCAGATTATGAAAGATGATGAAGTAGTTATCACTAAACAAGTTATTGATGGGATAGAATATACAGATATTGAGGTGTAGATTATGAATGAGTTTGATAAAGTTGGATTATATGAACATAATGCAGAATCTTATAGAAAAGTAAGAGAAGCATTTAAAGAAAATAATGTAGTTGGAATAGTTCATGCAACAGGAACTGGTAAGAGTTATAATGCATTACAACTTGCTTATGATAATAAAGATTTAAAAACTGTATGGGTAGTACCTAGTAATTCAATTGTAGAACATATTTTAAAAACAATTAATGATAATCCTAATTTAGATATGGAGAGAGATTTTCCTAATCTGGAATTAAGAACATATCAAAGTTTTGTTAATTCAAATTCTGAAGAAATAGCTGATTTAAATGTTGATATGTTAATACTTGATGAATTCCATCACACAGGTGCTCCTGTATGGGGTTCGAGAATTGATTCAATAATTGAAACTCACCCGGATATTAAAGTATTTGGAATGACTGCTTATACTGTAAGAGATAGAGGAACATCTTATGAAAGAGATATGGCTTTAGATGAAGGTGATGAATTATTCTCAAATAATATTGTAAGTAGATATGATTTATGTGATGCGATGATTGATGGAGTATTGCCTAAACCTGTTTATAAAAGTTCATATATTAAACTAATTGATATGGCCAGTCAATTAGAAGGGAGAGTTAAGAAATTAGAGGCATCAGGAAGAGAATGTTCAGAATATAATAAGATATTAAATGATGTTAAAAAAAGAATTCATGAAGCCCCAAGCTTAGGTGAAGTTGTTAAACAGAATGTTAAGAAAAATGGTAAGTATATCTATTTCTGTCCACCTGCAGGTGAAGAAGAAACTAATGATATAGAGACTATCAAGAAAGAGGCAATATCTTGGTTTAAAGAGATTGTTCCTGAAGAAGATATAGTTATTTATACATCTTTAAGTGAAATGGAAGATGGTGGAAAATCTAATCGTGATGCGTTTTATGATGATTTAGATTTAGAAGGTAATAAAGTAGATAATAAATTAAGAGTAATGTTTGCGATTAATCAATATAATGAAGGAGTACATGCACCTAATCTTGATGGAGTTATAATGGGAAGAGGTACATGTTCTGATATAGTCTTCTTTGAACAATTAGGCAGAGCTTTATCTGTAAGTAGTGGGGTAAAAGAAAAAATAGAATTATATAGTACATATTCAATTGAAAGATTAAGACTAATGTGTTCACAAAAAAGTATTAATTATAACTATGATATGGATAGGAATGAACTAATAGAAAAATTAGTAGCGCCAGTTATAATTGATTTAGCTGGTAATATAGATTTTATTAGAGAATTAGAAGATAATTTAAAAGATAGAATTAAAGAATATCAAGAAAAAGGTAATGGAACAATAAACAAGAGATTTTTATCTGAAGCATCATTTGATTTGGATATATATGAAGTTGAATTATTTAATATATTAATGAATTTAAAACAAAAAACTGAAATGACTTGGGATGACTGGTATAAGTTAGCTGGAGATTATTATAAAGAACATGGTAATTTAGATGTTTCTAAAGGTTATATCATTACAACTGGTGAGAAATTGGGACGATGGATTGGAATACAAAGAAGAAAATATAAAAATAGAGATTTACCGTTACATTTTAGGAAAGGTAAGATAGGAATATTAACTGACGAACAAGTTTATAAGTTAGAAAGTATAGGAATGATATGGGATGTACTTGATTTTAGATGGGAAAAAATGTATGAGTTGGCTAAAGAATATTATGAACAATATGGAGATTTAAATATTCCTGTAAAGTATGTTGCATCAAATGGTGAGAAATTAGGTCAATGGATAGCAACACAACGTATTGCATATAAATATAGAGACATATCTGTTGGAAAAATCAAAAACAAATATAATCCATTAACTGATGAGCAAGTGTTTATGTTAGAAAATATAGGAATGGTATGGAATCCTATAGATTCATTCTGGAATAAAATGTATAGGCTTGCGGAAAAATATTATAAAGAACATGGAAATTTGAATGTTTCAAATAGATTTAAGACTGAGGAAGGTCATGGCTTAGGAGATTGGGTTTATCGTCAAAGACAAAAGTTTAAAAAAGGAGAATTAACTGAAAAACAAATAGATTTATTGATTTCTATAGGCATAAAATGGGACTTAAATGATGATAATTGGGAAAGTATGTTTAGGTTGGCAGAAGAATATTTTTATCAAAATGGAGATTTAAATATTCCACATAGATATATTGCATCAAATGGTGAAAAATTAGGAACATGGATTGGTAGTCAAAGACAAGCATATAAAAATAGGGGTAAATCTGGTGAACAAAGAAAAACAAGCAATAAACCTTTAACAGATGAGCAAGTATCTATGCTAGAATCTATAGGAATGGTATGGAATGTTTATGAGTCAAAATGGGAAGAAATGTACAGGATTGCACAGAAATATTTTGATGAACATGGGAATTTAGAGGTACCTGCAAGATTTATTACTGAAGATGGATATACTTTAGGCATATGGATCCACCGACAAAGAACATTATTAAAGAATGGTAAAATGCCTAATGATCAGATTATTAAATTAGGTCAACTAGGAATGCGGTGTGATAATAAAATTAGTACATTAACCTGGGATGAATGGTATAAGTTAGCACAAGAATATAATAATGAACATGGGAATTTGTTATTAACAAATAGTTATATAACAGAAAATGGTGAAAAACTAGGTCAGTGGATTCATCGACAGAGGCAGTCATATAAATCAGGAAATTTAACTGAACAACAGATTGACAAATTGAAAAAAATAGGTATGCAATTTGAATCAAAAATGTTTTCATGGGATGAATGGTATGAATTGGCAACAAAATACTATGTTTCTCATGGAAATTTAGAAATTCCATTAAGATACAAGACTATCGATGGGGATAAGCTCGGAGCTTGGCTTCAGAGACAAAGAACAGCATATGCTAATATTGGTTTACCAAGAGAAAAGTGGGCACATGGCGCCACTCCATTGCTTGAAGGACAAGTAAAAAAATTAGAAACGATAGGAATGGTATGGGATGTCTATGATTCAAAATGGAACAAAATGTATAAACTTGCACAAGAATATTATGACAAACATGGAAATTTAGAGGTACCACAAAGATTTGTAACTGAAGACGGTGAAAAATTGGGTACTTGGATTTTGATGCAACGCAAAGCATATAAAAATATTAGTTTACCTGCTGAACAAAGATATGGTGGGTTAAAACCTTTATCAATAGAAAAAGTTGCAATGCTTGAATCAATAGGAATGGTATGGGATATTAAAAAGAATAAAACTGATATAGAAGATCTATGTAAAAATAATAATATAGATATTAATAAAAATAAAAATATTATTAATCATATATCATTTACTGAATTCAAAGTTAAACTTGCTTATTTAAAAGATAATGGAATGAATATTGTTGATGACAAAGGTATATTACATGAAATATTTTCTATGTCTAGTATGAATATGAAATTAAAATATGGTGTTAGTTTAGAAGATTTAGTTAATATGTATGGTAAGGAGAAGAATAAATAATGTTTTTAGATAAGTATTTAGATAACTTTTATTATGACTTAGTTTATAATAATTATGATTCTTCTTATTTAGAAGGATTAGATGAAAATAATTTTAGGGATATTTATAATATTTTTAGTAAGTACAATTTTTATTTTATTAATGATATTATATTAAATTATATGGAATTATTTGAAATGGAACCTAATAATGTAGAAAAAGGTATTTTAAAATTAATGGAAAAGTTAGGTAATGACTTTGTTTATATCATTGGTAATGATATGAAGTACTTAAATGAAATAATTGAGGACTAAAAAAGTCCTTTTTTTCATATACTTATCTAGGTGAAATTATGAAAAAATTTATTATTATATGTATTATGTTATTAATTCCAGTGAGAATTAAAGCTATAGAAACATCAGCTACATCCGCAATACTAGTAGATACAGATTCAGGAAGAATACTATACTCAAAAGATATACATAACAAAAGAAGTATCGCAAGTATATCAAAAATAATGACCGCAATAATAGCTATAGAATCAGATAAATTAAATGATGTAGTAGAAATAAATGATTCAATAGATAAAGCCTATGGTTCAGGAATATATATAAAAAAAGGAGAACATATAAGCCTAGAAGACTTAGTATATGGACTAATGCTTAGATCAGGAAACGATGCAGCTCTCGCAATATCAAACTATGTAGGAGGTTCAACTGAAGAATTTGTAAACCTAATGAATAATAAAGCCAAAGAATTAGGAATGAAAAACACACTATTTAGAAACCCTAGTGGACTAGATGAAGAAGATGGAGGAAACATCTCAACCGCATACGATATGTCACTACTAATAAGTTATGCAATAAAAAACGATAAATTTAAAGAAATAACAGGTACAAAACACCATAAAATAGAAACAGATAAAAATATATACTCATGGACAAATAAAAATAAACTACTTTTTTCATATAAAAACACAACAGGAGGAAAAACAGGATTCACAGTAAAAGCAAGACGTACACTAGTAACAACAGCGTCAAAAGATAACCTAAATCTAGCAGTAGTAACACTAAACGATGGAAATGACTTTAAAGACCACCAAGACTTATTTGAATATGGCTTCAATAACTATACAAATTATCAACTATTAAAAAAAGGAACAATAAATATACCAGATACAAATAATAATTTAGAATACTATATAGAAAACGACTATACATATCCGCTATTAGAAACAGAAGAAGAAAGTATTCTAATAAAATATAACCTAGAAAAAAATCCAAAAGAAACAGCAGGTAATATAGAAATATACCTAGGAGATAAACTATTACATAAAGAACCACTGTTTTCAAAAGAAAAAGAAATAAAACAAAAAAAATCATTACTTCAAAAAATAAAGGAAATATTCAAACATGATAAATAAAATATGGGCATCATTCATAATATTAGGAATTATTTATAGTATATTAACAAACAATGTAGAACTAATAAGTACAGAAATAATAAAAGGAGCAGAAACCACACTAAACATGATAACAAAAATATTTCCAGTAATGGCTTTATGGTTAGGGATAATGAAAATAGCAGAAGAATCAAACCTATTAAAAAAAATATCAAAACTATTATCACCAATAATGAAAAAAATATTTCCAGAAATACCAGAAAACCATGAATCAATAAGTCTAATCACAACAAACGTAGTTGCAAACCTATTTGGACTAGGTAATGCTTCAACTCCAATTGGACTAAAAACAATGAAATCATTACAAGAACTAAACAAAAATAAAAAAGAAGCATCACATAGTATGATCACATTCCTAGTACTAAACACAACAGGACTAACTATAATTCCAACAACAATACTATCACTAAATATGAATGCAAAAAATCCAACAGAAATAATACTACCTTGTTTTCTAGCATCCTTTTCAGCGACAATAGGTGGACTAATAATAGATAGAATACTCCAAAGAAAGGATAAAAAATGCAAAACATATCAAATCTAATACTACCACTAATAGTATTAATAATAATATTCTATGGTGTAAAGAAAAAAGTAAACGTTTATGACACATTTACAGAAGGTGCAAAAGAATCATTTGACATGACACTAAAACTTTTTCCAACAATGCTTGGGATGATACTGGGTGTAAATATATTTGTAAAAAGTGGAGTACTAAACTTTATACTAAATCTATTAACCCCATTATTAAAAATAATACAAATACCAAAAGAAATAATTCCACTCGCTATACTAAGACCAATTTCAGGAGGATCCGGAATCGCACTACTGCAAACAATAATAGAAACATATGGACCAGAAAACATAATAAGTAAAATGTCATCAGTAATACAAGGCTCAACAGACACAACACTATATATAATAACACTATACTTTGGAAGTATAGGAATAAAAAAAACAAAATATGCCTTAAAAGCAGGACTACTTGCAGACCTAATAGGAATAATATCCGCAATAATAATAACAAAGATAATGTTTAATTAGTTTAGAAACACTCTAAACTTTTTTTATTAAAAAAATATAGTAAAAAAAATATAAATATGATAAACTTATGGCAATAGAGGTGTAATAATGAAAAAAGAAAAAAATATAATTATTGAATTAAAAGTAATAGGTAAAAATGTATATGAATAATTGGGTTCTTTTGACATTTGTAGATGCTATTCTTAAAGGTTTATTTCAAACATCAAATAAAAAAGCACTAGAAAAAAATAGTATCTTAGAAATACTAGGAGCATTTTCATTATTATCATTAATACTTACATTCATTATAAGCAAAGATGTATTTAAAATAAAAATAATATATCTGACAGGTATATTTATAAAATCATCAGTCATAGTTCTAGCTCTTATATTAAATTTGTATTCAGTAAAACATATTGCGCTTAGTAAATACGGAATAATATACCTATCTAGAGTGATTTTTTCAGTTCTATTAAGTACACTAATACTAAAAGAAAAATTAACTCCATCAATAGTATTAGGAATTAGTATTGTTATATTCGGACTATATATGGTTAATATTTCAACAAAAAAAGAAGAAAAAACATATTCACTTAAATATGAAATAATACTATTAATTTCATTCTTTCTAAATTCAATATCCGCAATTTTTGATAAAACACTATCACAACATGTAACAAACTCACAACTACAATTTTGGTATATGTTATTTACAACGCTCATATATTGGACAATAATAATAGTAAAAAAGCAAAAAATAAATATTGCCACTATAAAGAAAAACTACTGGATTCCAATTATGGCAATAACATTAATAATAGGAGACAAAGTACTATTTATCGCTAATGCAATACCAGAAAGTCAAGTATCGATAATGACAGTAATAAAACAGTTTGCAACAATAGAAACAATACTATTAGGAAAACTATTATATCAAGAAAAAAACATAACAAAAAAAATACTTTGGTCATTACTAATAATAGTAGGTATAATACTAACAATTAAAAAATAGTTTAGAAACACTCTAAACTTTTTTAATTAAAAAAATTATAGTAAAAAAAATATAAATATGGTAAACTTATTACAATAGAGGTGTAACAAATGCAGAAAAGTAATAATGAACATAAAAATCAAGACGAAATTATTTTTTATAATCCAACAACAAAAGACGATGAAAAACACAAACTAATATTTCATGAGCCATCAAAACGACAATTTAATTTCATAGAAAAACAAATTAGAAATAATAAAAAATATGCAAAACTTTTTATAAATACAAAATATGCAGAAGCACTTATTATAGAAACAGAAGAAATACCAAGTAGTCTATATCTAACAAAAATCAAGAATAAAACAATATTAGAAATATTAGTAAAGAAATACGGAGAAGTGTTTAAAGGTTTAGAATTAGAAAGCAGAATAAAAGAAAATCCAGAAATATTAGAAATATATTTAAAAAATAATATTACTCCAATAAATTATAAAAATACAGATGAATATTTATTAAAAAAAACAAATGGAATTACATTATTAGAATACGTATTAAATAATTACGATTATCATTGGAAAACAGATTATGCAAATCTAGAAAGCAGAATAAAAACAAATAAACAGATAAATGATATAGTTGTTAATTACTTTATAAAACAAGAAACATTAACGCAAGAACAAAAACAAATAATAAGATGTATAATAGAGTATGAAACACCAGATAATAGATTAAAATTATATAAAAAACACTGGAATAATCTAAAAGAAGATAAAATTTTAAAAGAATATATATTAAACAATATTGATGAAAATACAATGAATTTTTTGATTGAAATAAAAGAATATGACATTCTTAAAAATAATGCAGATACCTCTTTGTTAAATAAAAAAATAGATGAACACAATACATTATTTAGTTTCCTAATAGAAAAAGGAATAATCAAAATAGAAAGCTATTACTATAAAATAGAAGACCTCATAAAACCAATAATCGAAAATCAAATGTATGAAACATTAGAAAAAATTATAAAGAATAATTATGATATATTGTTGAAAAAATATGATAACACGAACTCTCTATTAGATTTATTAATAAGTAAAAAATATTTAAGTTTGACATTAACAGATTTATGGTATAACATAAAAAAACTTGCTAAAATTGATATAAGATACTCAAAAATACTTTTAAAAAATGATAATTGGAGAGACTTGCTAGACGCAAGTGACGCTATATTGGATTCGAGATATGACGAGAATACAACCTATTATGAGATTTTAACATCTAAGATAAATGAATATTTAAATTCAGGGGATAACTACGGATATTTATCACTTTTTAAAATATCAAAACGTATTTTACTATACAAATATGAAAATAAAACAATACTAGAACATTTATTACAAAAAGGAAGCAAACAAATTGTTTTATTAAATATAGAACAAAAAAAATTATATAGTGATGTTGAAATACAAACAATTTTAAAACTAAATGGAATAGATTTAGAAAAAGAATTTGGAAAAGAAAATGAAAATAAATATAACATAAAATATGTACAAGACAAACAAAAAAATGAAATTATAAAAGAACTATATGCACCATTCTTAAAAGAAAGTATTAGTATTGAACAACAAAACTTAATAAATCAAATGAAAACTATTTTCTCCGAAGATGGAATAAGTGATGATGAAATAATAGAACTAGCATGCAACTCATTCAAATACTCATTCTTAAATAATTATAAATATACAGAAAGAGATTTAAATTCACTAATAAATATTAAAAAAAATAATCCAGAATTTATTATGATAAAAGAGCAAATAAGTCACTTCGACAGCATGGGAATACTAGGAATAAGCGAAATATACAATATTGATACATTTAATCATGAACTAGCTCATGCGATACATTGGTATGCAACTGAAAATAAAATTTCAGAATTATTTAAAAATCAACAATTTGAAATAAACGAAGAAAACTATAATAAATTTATAAAAAACTATGTTAGTGAAATAAATATAATAATAGAAACAATAAAACAAAATAATATAGACTATTACAGTGAAAATAATGAAGCTCAAAAAAGTGCAAAAGATTATAGAAAAAGAATAGAAGAAATATTAGATGAAGCAGAAAAGAATAATTCATACTCAAAAGAAATAATTGACTATTTAAAAGAAAATATATCTATAGACGAAGAATATAAAATGTATTACAATAAAGTGTCAATTAATGAATTTTCTCATTTATATATAGAAGACTATAAAGAAACAATAATTGATATTATAGATGCGTTGAAAAAAGGAAAAATATATGATGAAGGAATAAAAATAAATAGTTCTATAATTAAACAAATAGGACACGGGTCAGACTATTACAACATAGAAAAAAAAGATTTTAAAGAAATAATTGCTAATTATAATGAAATAATAAAATCACCATATAAAGAAGAAGCACTTAAAATATTAGAAGGAATAGTAGGAAAAGAATTAATAGAAATACTAGAACAGTTCAATGAAGAATTAGTAGTAGAACCATTGGAACATAAAAAACAAAGATAAGGAGTATATATGGACGATAAAGAATTATATATATTAATGGAAATGAATTATTTAAAAGAAAATAATAGAACAATAGAACAAAATAACGATGATTTATTCCCGGTGAACTGGTATAAAATAACAGACTATAAATTAAAAACTGAAATATTATATGAAGCAATAAAAGAAAAAGTTAAAATAGAAAAAACAAAAAAATATATCAAAAGTATATTTCATTAAAGTTTAGAAACACTCTAAACTTTTTTAATTAAAAAAATTATAGTAAAAAAATATAAAATAATGTATAATTATATTGGTGATAAAATGAATCTAGAAGATATAAACGTAGAAAAAGAATTAAAAATAATATATATGGGAACACCAGAATTTAGTGCGACAGTGTTAAAAGGATTAATAGAAAACTATAAAATAAGAGCTATAGTAACACAACCAGATAAAAAAGTAGGAAGAGAACAAAAAGTATTATTCCCACCAGTAAAACAAGTAGGAATAGATAATACTATATTAGTCCTACAACCAAATAAAATAATGGATGAGTATCAAGCATTAAAAGATATGGAACCAGACCTAATAATAACATGTGCATACGGAAAAATTCTACCAAGAGAAATATTAGAACTACCTAAATTAGGATGTATTAATGTACATGCTTCACTTCTTCCAAAACTAAGAGGAGGAGCTCCAATTCATAGAGCCATAATAAATGGATATACAAAAACAGGAGTAACAATAATGTATATGGACGAAAAAATGGATGAAGGAGATATGATAAGTCAAAAAGAAATAGAAATAACAGAAACAGAAACAGCAGAAACATTACATGATAAACTTAGCATATTAGGAAGAGACCTACTTTTAGAAACACTTCCATCAATATTAAATAAAACAAATAATAGAATAAAACAAAATAATGAAGAAGCAACATATGGATTTATAATAAAAAGAGAAGATGAAAAAATAGACTTTTCAAAATCAAAAAAGCAAATATATGACCAAATAAGAGGATTAAATTCTTGGCCAGGAGCTTACTGCACATTAGATGGTAAATTATTAAAAGTGTGGGAAAGTACAAAATCAGATAATAGTTTTCCAGAAAAAATAAATGGAGAAATAACTAATATATATGAAAATGGATTTGGTGTTAAAGTCAGTGATGGAGAATTAATCATAACACAAGTACAACCAGAAGGAAAAAAGAAAATGAGTTCAATAGACTTTATAAGAGGAATGCAGAATAAAGGATCCTTAATTGGAAAAATTCTAAATTGAAAATATTAGAAAAACTAGAAAAAAACGAAAAATATAAAAAATATAAAGAATATAAGGAGTCCTTTAAAACAATATGGAATGATCCAAAAATTGGTTCAGCCATAAAACTATCAATTTGGATAGTATTAATACTTATACTAGCATTAATAGTAAGAATAAGTGATAAAACAAAAATAGAAGAATCTAAAATACCAATCCAAGAAAAACAAGAAAAAATAACAATTCCAACAAATGAGATGATAAAAAAACAACTTGAAGAAATAACAAACTATGAAGAAAATATCATAGTAGAAACAGATATAGTAGAGAATATGTCAT